>CAIQQH010000069.1 GCA_903873915.1 uncultured Flavobacteriia bacterium
AACACTGAACGTTCCGGATTCATACTCCTTTACAACTTGTCGTTTGAAGTCTTCTGTAAACTTCCTTGGGGTTCTTATTACCCGATTTGTTATGCTCATATAAATTGACTTTTGTGGTCAACCTATATCAGGGACGTACAATTAGTAATTCGTCATTAGTAATTCGTCATTCGTCATTCGTTGCTCACCGAAACCCAATAACATTCACCTCTATCTTCGTCGTTATCGCCAACTCCTCGTGGCAATACGCCGTAACCTTCTCAAAGCTTGGGTTGTTGCCATTCATAATGAAATGAATCTCACTCTTGCGGGCAATGTTGTCCATTTGTCCACCGGTAAGGTCAAATTCTGAAGCCAAGACCTCACATTCCTCAGCGCAGAGGAAAGGGCATTTTCGCTCAAGAATTCGTTGGCGTTGGCTCAAGCCAGGGTTGAGGAATTTCACCTTGTACAAAAAGCGTCGGTCGAAGGCGGTGTCCAAGTTGTTGGCTAGGTTGGTCGTCGCAAAGAAAATCCCGTTGAACTTCTCCAATTCCTCCAATAAAATGTTCTGAACTGCATTTTCTGTTTGACGCGTGTCGCCATGTCCACTGCTCTTACGGTTCGAAATTATCGCATCGGCCTCGTTGAATAAAAGTATGGGCATCAGTGCGCATCCCTTCGCCGTTTCGGCATATTTCGTGAAAATGTCCTTAATCAACTTTTCACTTTCGCCAAACCATTTACTCTTTGTTTCAGCAATCTCAACGCGAATAATTTCTCGTCCCGTTTGACGTGCCAGCTGGTAAACCGTCTCTGTTTTTCCAGTACCCGGAGCGCCGAAAAGAAGTACATTCAATCCTACAGGCAGGTGCTTGGCAGCCAAACGGCTGCGCAGGTTCAAGTAATTCTCTTCCATGAGGATCAACTCGAGTGACTCAATCTGTGTTTGTTCACTTTCATTGTACACCAGGTGCTTTTCGGAAATTTGGTTCGGAAGAATGCGTTCGTTTTTTTTCGTTGAATCAATCTTTAAAGTAAATCCGACAGGACCAAGCAGGTCAGCCGCGGTGCTGGTTAATCCCAAAGAAATGTTTTCCATAAAATCTTTTGAAAGACTCACCAAATCCAACTGAAGGAGTGGGTTTTTCTCGCTGAAAACACTTTGTTTAAAACGCACTTGGTCTTGAAGCGTGCCAAACACAAGGGCAGCATTTTCCAATTCAATGGTATCATTTGTACTCAATAATTTCCAAACAATACAACTGAAGAGAATTTCCTCTTCTATTGGTAAGTGCAGAGACTTGAGCATTGCTGCATAGGGAATATTGGTGCAAGTCGACATGAAATCCAAATACCGCTTCATGAACTCCGCCTGTACCATCTTCGTGCTCGTGGCAGTTTCTGTTAGCGCATAAATTTCTTCCATCACATCCAATGACGTGCTGCATGACTTTTTAATGGGCACAATTGGCGTTTTGTCAGCAATGGCTTTGGCCACTTCCGGAGCGAGTGCGTAGGTGCAGTGAATCGCATTTGTTGTGGTATAGCGTGGGTCACTGTTGTTCACGAGTAATCCTTTGTCGACCAACGAATTCAATAGAGGTTGAAACTCTAACATGTGCAGTGCCTGTAAGTCGAAAAATTCCTTAAAATCCTCAAAACTTGTAGTGAACCCTTCAAAGTGTCTTGTCACTGCTTTAATCAGCACATACACCTCTTGCTCCTCAGCGCCAAAGAATTTTTTAAGAAGGTTCATCGGACGTTTCGGACAGTGGACGTCCAGTTCGGGGTTCAATCCCTGAGGTGCGACATCGAAAACGCTGTAAATGCTCTTTGTGAGGTTGCTCAAATTCATTTTTGCCATGGATACAGGTTTTAAAGGTTAGGGGAGAATTTCGAATCAAGTACGCCCATGACGAAGAAATGCAACATGGCTAACTCAATTTTGTTACATTTTTTTTTTAGATCAGCACCTTTCAAAAGAAAGATTGTGCAGACTTCACTCTTGTAATGAAAACCAATAAAAAATGATGAGTCATCGGTTATATTCTATTTTTTTGAGCGTAAAGCACCCCGCTGTGTATGTCTAATCTTAAATTTTATGGGGATGAAAAAGAAGAGTGAAGTGGTGTCGTTTACAAAAGTTGCTTTGGAGTATGGTTGGTTAGGAAATATGTATCCTAGTCCAATAAATGATGGTGTTGAAAAATGGCTTACGAGTGAAGCTTTATTTCAAAGTAAGCGGTTTAATGATCCCGCGATTAAAGAAGTGATTCGGAATGAAAAGAGTCCGATGGGAGCGAAAATGAAGGCCAAGAAGAATAAAGGTCATATGGTTGTTATTCCCATGAGTGATGTGGATGTGGAGATGATGAGAAGTGTGGTAAAGATGAAGTTTGATCAGAATCCTGTATTAAAGTCAAGATTGAAAGGGTTGAAGGGGAAGGTAATTGTGGAGAATATTGGAAATAGAAAGGGGGAGAGGCACTTGTTTTGGGGTGCGAAATTGGTAAATGAGGAATGGGAAGGTCAAAATACAATGGGAAGAATTTTGATGGAGTTGAGGGATGAATATTTGGAGTGAAACCTACTTCGCTCATAGAGCTTCGAAGGTTGAAAATGAAGGATTGAACATTAACCATTAAAAATGAATTTTATGAAGATAGAAGAGTTGGTAAAAATAGTAGAGAATCAGTTGAAGGTGAAAGGTTCTTTGGGCTTGAAAATGGGGTATTTGTGTTCGGTTGATGCTGGGTTTAGTGAACTTTTGTTCGGACAGTTTAATAAAATAACTACCTATGGCAGTTATGCGAATAAAATGTATGTGCTCTCATTCGAGCCTGATTTAAAGGGATTGAAAAAAGCAATATCAACTTTGGATAACAAGGTGCAGCCTGAACATCGAACGAAACAAGGCATCGTTAAAAATCCATCCATTGAAAAAATAGATCGCTCGAAGCGCTTAACGGATTATGTTGAACTCATGAAGGAATTGTTTTCGGAGATGTTTCTGGCTGAACATCAACTTTCTGCATCGTCCTTGTCTGCGCAATTGGTAAACCTCAAGGACAATTTTCAAGCTCAAACTGAATCCCCATTGGGTGTATTTCGCCTGGTTGAAGAAAGAGATGGGAAATATGTAGGCCTTGTGATTTCACCCATGGACCTGAGCATCAAAGTAGCGTTCACTACTTCAGAAAAAAGTAATTTTCAAAACATTCTGAGCTCTTTTTATGAAGATAAATTTGAAAGCTTTAAATTCCATGAACTATCCGAGAAACACCTGCTATTATTTATGGAAAAACTTGGATTCGACAAGTATCCCATGGCCTTCAATAACCTCCAAGTGTTCAAGATTCACTTTGAATGTTTCAATGTAGAAGGACTTCCCTTTGATATTTTCGCCAAAAGTGGCAAAACCCAAATCCGCTTCGTGAATGAAATAATCACCAAGTTGTATGTCTGCTTGGGAACGGATATTTTTTCGAAAGGTCTAATGGTTCGATTGACTGAGTACCAAGTCAAGGAGGTCCCAGATACACCTGGTTGGGGTACGGTGAAAGATGTCCGACTTTACGAGGCTGATCGCTTCTTCAGTGATCCTTTTTATGACTTTTCATTGCGCATGGGTCCAAAACTGATGGACGACGATGATGGAAATGAATTCATGGTCGCTGCCGTTCAATCATCGGTGTTTCCCTATTTGTTTAAAGATGAACTCAACAAAGGGTGGCAGCATCATCCGATTGTGTATGAAGCGGGGAAGTAGGATGGAGAATTAAAAATGGAGAATTAAAAATGAAGAATTCAGAATTTGTTCCTGACGGAATTTGAAATCGAAGGCAATTCTACGAATGATTGGGTCTTGAAGTCACCTTTTAGGATGATGGACCGCTGCGCTGGTGGAACATAGAACATGGACATGTAAACTACTTCGGAGGCTGAGTCTGCGGCAGCACATAAACCAGACTGAGAAGGACAATGAAAGCGTTCGAAGTAATTCATATGTCTAAATATCTTAGCATCTTAAAATCTTGAGGTCTTTAAGAAAATTCAAAATTTGTTCCTAACGGAATTTGATGCCTTCGGCAATTCAACGAATGATTGAGTCTCGAAGTCTGGTGGCTGAGGTTCCGCAGGAAGTCTCGAAGTCACCATTGAGGACGACGAACCGCTGCGCTGATGGAACATGGAACAAAGACTTGTCTTTTGTCCATTGTCCATTGTCCATTGTCTCTTGTCCATTGTCTCTTGTCTCTTGTCCCTTGTCCCTCGTCCCTCGTCCCTTGTCCCTTGTCCCTTGTCCCTTGTCCCTATGTCCTTTGTCCCTATGGATTGCAAGGTTGCAAGAATTTCATGCTCGGGTTGGTTTAAAGGATCTTTGTTCCATAACCAATTAAAAAAACAGTCATGAAAAACAAAAAAACAATCTATCAATTCATTTTGGATAAAAGTGGATCGATGTTTAACTGCACAGAAGCTACGATTAACGGGTTTAATGCACAATTAAATACCATTCGTTCCCTGAAGAGCGAGTTTCCGAATCAAGAATACATGGTTTCTTTGACCACCTTCAATGGGGAAATCGATCATGTATACCGCGACGCACCAACCGATTTTGTACCGGCGCTTAATGGCCTGAATTATCAGCCAAAAGGATCAACATCCCTGCTGGATGCCATTGGTTTTTCGATCAACAAAATCAATGAGGCACACCGCGCTGCGATTGAAGCGGATGAGGCCAGTGTTGTGATTGTCATTCTAACAGATGGACAAGAAAACACCTCCCGTTATTATACCTACCATCAAATTGCGGCCATGGTTCGTCATTTGGAAGGCACAGGAAAATGGAGTTTTAGTTTCATTGGAGCGGACATCGATGCCTTCCATACCTCAC
>CAIQQH010000070.1 GCA_903873915.1 uncultured Flavobacteriia bacterium
AATAAAATCAAACCGGAAGAAAGACCAAAGTTTACTATTTTTGATGATAAATTAAGTGTAAAACCGGTCAACCTATTTTAGGGATGTACAAGTTACCAATAACGAGTTACGAATTACGAATTATGTGACTGAGTTGCGCAGCCCTCGAAGTGAAAACCAAACAACTTGTAACTAGTAACTAGTAATTAGTAACTTCTTTAAATTTAAAGTCTTTCAGCGAAGAGGTCTTTTGTCTTATAGCGCAGCGGCTTTTCCGCAGCGGAGGTGAGCGAACAAAACCCGAACATAATTTAAAATGACTAAAAATACACTGTGCAATTTTAGATCAAACATAAATGTGGTTTTAGTCGGACAACAATGATGACGAGTTACGAATTACGAGACAGAGTTGCGCAGCCCTCGAAGTGAAAACCAAACAACTCGTAACTAGTAACTAGTAATTAGTAACTTTTTTAAAGTCTTTCAGCGAAGCGGTCTTTTATCCTTCGAAGCTCAAAGAGCGAAGAAGTGTCTTTTGTCTTTTTCAATCTATTTTCGTCATCGAAATCGTTTCCTTGCCTGATTGCTTCATGACCGTAAGGAAATATTGCCCCGATTTCAATCCCTCCAATTCAAAAGGAATGTGGTGCACACCCTGGGCGAGATTGCTGTCATACACCTGCTTGATTGGTCGGCCGTTGATGTCTGAAAGCTCAATTTTAACCCATTCACTTTGGCACTTGAATCTAAGCGTAGCATTGTTCAGTGCAGGATTCGGATAGACAATACCCTTATCGCGTTCATCCACCAATTCATCTAGTCCAACATTGCAAGCTCCTAAAACTTGATAATACGTGATTGTTTGCTCAAAAAGTGGTTGAATTTCTGATTCTGGCACTTCAAACCAATCTTTCAAAATGGAGGCATAGACATCCCTAAAATCAATTTGCATGGGAACAGCATCTTGGGCATTCACCGCATTGGAGATTACAGGATTTGGACCTATGATGCCTGAGTTAATGCACGCCCCAAAGAGGAACATCGGTGCTGCATCGCCGTGATCGGTCCCAAAACTTGCATTGGACGCAATCTGTCGGCCAAACTCAGAGAAGGTAAATCCAGCCACACGATTGGAAATCCCCAGCAAACCAAGGTCATTTTGGAAAGCGCTTACTGCATCTGAAAGTCGTTTCAATAAATCTGCATGATTGCCTGTGATTGGACTGTTGGAGGAAACTTGAGAATCATGGGTATCGAATCCATCGATATTGAGGATATACACCTTTGTTTTCAAGCCACCCGAAATCATTTTTGCCACATTGCGCAACTGCATTGCCAACGGATTATTGAAATCATATAGTGTTGACAAGGACGAGCCTGCATTCGCTGCAGCGTTAATGGTATCCGCGTATTGATTCGTTTGATTGATCAAAATGGAAAGGTATTCCATGTGAGAACCGTAATAGCTGCCATCGTTTGTCGTGCCCGTATTGACCAAATTGACCGCTGCAAAAGGGTCACTTACGGCATGCGAAAAATTCGCCATTAATCCCTGACATGTCGAAGACACCTCATAACCCATGCTGATCGCAAAAGGATCTGGGTTTGTCGCATTCGGATATCCATCTGGATAATTGGGATATACTCCCTCGAAATAGCGACCTAACCAACCACGTGTTTCAGCCACATCCATCATTCCCGTTGACCAGATGTCCATGGATCGAAAATGCGAACGATTCTGTTCGGGGTATCCCACATTCTGAATGATGGTCAGGTTACCTTCATTGAACATTGTATGCATGCCGGTCATGACAGGATGAAAGCCTAGCTCGGGTGTTACTTGAATGATGTTTGGTTGAGGGATTAGGACATTGGGACGTTGAAGGAGCAAATTCTCATATTGGTCGAGAGGAATCACCGTATTTAACCCATCATTTCCCCCATTCAAGCGAATAATCACCAGTACACGGTCCTCGGCTGACTTTGAATAATTGAATAACTTCTTGGCGACACCTTGATAATTCATGCCATTTAAGGCAAATGGAGCCGCAACGGACGCCATTGTCATGTTCTTTAAAAAATTTCTTCTTTTCATACTCATGACAATTAAATGGTTTGGAATTCAGGCATCTGAAATATTCTAGACAACACCTGTTCCACCTTGCTCTTTATCGGATTTGATACGGTTGCATTGGTTGGGTCAGCAGCATAGGCATCATAGTCGACGGTCCATTCGAAATCGGGCAGTCCACCTGTTAAAATAAACTTTAAGGTCAATTTCTGTGTGGACGAAATGGTCTTTGGGAAAAACACAGTACACAAATCATCGATGACCGCAACCGCATCATTCGGTGAAGAAAGTCCATTCACCAACGCAAGCGCATCTACTTTAAAATTTGATCCATTCACTGGCACTCCTGTAAAAAGTGTAATGTAATTCGCCAAGTCAAATCGACTTTTTATGGTCGTAGAATTGACCCATAACTTTGAAAATGCTGGGGCTTGGTAATAGGCAATCCAACCCGCCACACTTGGTGGAGTTCCGTAGGCCTGACCCATCGTTTGTGCATAATAATACAGACTCACATACATGTCTGAATTGGTCGCCAAGGTGTAGTTTGGCACCGCTGACGTTGGATTAAACATGCCAAAAACCACTTCTAAGGGATTGCGAATGATTGCTCCCCGGATGGCTACATCATAAAAGTGCTGGCTTGTCAGAAGCTGCTGAAGAACAGGCAGCACATTATAATTGTTATCGATCATGGTTTGTGCCATCACCGGAATGACATTCGTTTGAACATCTGTTGTTAAATCATAGTTGACGAAGTAGCGGTACAATTTCGTACAGATATAAAGTGCCACTGTGGGCTGCTGAAAAATTACATCGATGTAGTCTGAATATTCATTGGCACCATTTGCTGCGATGGTTTGATTCCCGAAATGCACAGAAAGTTGCTTTGTAGTCTGGTCATGTAGCAAATCGTAATAGGTAGAAACAACTGAAGTCAGTGTAGTACTTCTGAGTCCTTCAACAATGTATCCTGTAAATACCTTAGCACCAGCGGCGACATCTTCTTCTGTATAATTGGTATAATCACCTGGTCCAATTTGAGGCCCTTTGCCTATGGTGAATAACTCGAGAATTTCGCGGGCATAGTTTTCATTTGGGCTGTACAAGGTATTTGTCGCACCATTCAAGAACAACAGCATCGTTGGGTCAATCGTCATGTCCTTGACGAATTGCTTGAAATTGCCAAGTGCATGTGTGCGAATGAGTGTGTGATAGGCATAACTTGCCCGGGCATCGGGTGCCAAGGTTGCTGCAAAGTGATTTTGCCAGAACAAACACATCTTTTCTGCAACCGTCGAATTTTCCGTGTTGATTCGTTTCATCAACCAAGCGCCTAGAGACTTTATTCGCGCAGTTTCATGCAGTTGGGCACTCGTCACATCTGCAGGGTAAACACTATTCACCCAGGTAGAACCTGCTGCAGAGATTGTTTCATTTGGGTCGTAACTCAATGGAAGGCCTGTCGCTGGAATTTGCAGTAAGTTCGTGACCGTTGCATTCATTCCTGCTGCTAAAGCGTTCGTGATCTGCTGAAAGGTTGGGCCGAAGGTGCTTCGACGTAAAAGGTGTGCCGCTTGCTCCTTTGTCCATGCGCCAATATAAGGATCCATGTTCGTAGACACTTCACTAACAACATTATTATCTGGAATCATAGTCTTTTGTTCTAACTCAAAGATGATAATTATTCCGTTTGGGCTGCATTAATCTTCTGTTAAAAACCGAATGTTCCGTTGCAATCCTTCGAACTTGGTGCGCGAGACAGCACTTTTCTTGAAGTATTTGGTGAAGACATCCTCTTTAAGATTCGTCCAATCGTCGGTCGACAGCTCCAACAAACCTTCCATAGGTGTAAAACGAGCTTCACTATGAGGCACCGAAAAACGATTCCACGGGCACACATCCTGACATACATCACAGCCAAACATCCAGTTGTCCATTTGCCCTTTGAATCCACCATCAATGACGGCCTCTTTCAATTCAATCGTGAGGTAAGAAATACATTTTGATCCATCCAAGAGATACGGAGCAACAATAGCTTCCGTCGGGCAGGCATCGATGCAGCGTGTGCAGGTTCCGCAATAATCTTTGATAGGTCCATCTGCAATGAGCTCAAGATCAAGGATCAATTCAGCAATAAAAAAGAAGGATCCCACGCCTGGTCGAACGAGATTGGTATGCTTACCGATCCACCCAGCGCCAGATTTCTTGGCCCAAGCCTTATCCATGACCGGTGCCGAGTCCACAAATACACGTCCAGATACTTCGCCAATTTCTTGTTGAAGGTATTCCATCAGCTCAAAGAGTTTATCCTTGATCACGACATGGTAATCTTCGCCATACGCATACTTGGAGATTTTTGGCGCTGTTTCGTTAGCCGGCTTTTCGGCTGGGAAATAATTGTAGATCAAGGTGACCACTGATTTTGCACCCTCTACGAGGAGTCTCGGATCTAAGCGTTTGTCAAAATTGCGTTCCATGTAAGACATCGAACCTTGATACCCCAAACGCAGCCATTCCTCCAATTTAGGGGCTTCCTCCGCCAAAAAGTCGGCTTTAGAAACTCCACAATACAAGAACCCCTGATCGCTTGCCTTTTGCTTAATGAGTGCAGTGTATTTGTCTGCTGAAGTCATCAATTCACTTTAGAAAAGCCCGCCTTGAGCCCATCCAAGGCTTTTGCCAAAATGGCGCAATGCCTTTTCTGTGGCTTTCCGTCCACGCGGCGTGCGCATCAAAAAACCTTCTTGAATCAAGAACGGTTCATACACCTCCTCTAGGGTGCCTGCATTTTCGCCAATTGCTGTAGCAATGGTGGTCAGTCCAACTGGTCCTCCACTAAACTTGTCAATGATGGCCTTTAGGATTCGGATATCCATTTCATCCAGGCCATTTTCATCCACATTGAGCGCTTTTAAAGCCACTTCAGTTATTTCCTCGTCAATGACACCAGTACCTTTGATTTGTGCGAAATCACGCACTCTACGAAGCAATGCATTGGCGATACGAGGAGTCCCCCGGCTTCGCGAAGCTATTTTATATGCCGCAGCTTCATCAATTGGAATGTTAAGTAATCCCGAAGAGCGTTCAACGATGCTTGTCAGTGTTTTCGCATCGTAATATTCAAGGCGCGAATTAATTCCAAAGCGCGCACGTAAAGGCGATGTCAATAATCCTGAGCGTGTTGTTGCTCCTATGAGAGTAAAAGGATTTAAGGTAATTTGAATGCTTCGTGCATTTGGTCCGCTATCGATGAGAATATCGATGACATAATCCTCCATGGCTGAATACAGGTACTCTTCAACCACAGGGCTTAGTCGGTGAATTTCATCGATGAA
>CAIQQH010000071.1 GCA_903873915.1 uncultured Flavobacteriia bacterium
CTCAGGCATTTGCTCAGGATTCGATTTTGTCGAAACGAGAGTCAAATTTAGTTGAGCTTCTGAACGATTTGCGTGCAGCAAAAGATGATGAAGAAAAAGAAGAAAAAAACATCTTATTCTATGCGTATTTTCTTGAAACACTGAATCAAAAAAATGCCTACACCTACCCTTTCTCATTGTTAAAATCTGTTGGTATTATTGACAGTCCGGATGGATTGGTGCGTATCATCAACTGGAATATTGAGCAAGATGACGAGACGCAAAAGTACTTTGGCTTTGTTTTAAAGAAAGATGAACGGAAAGACGAAATTCTCACAGTAGAACTGTACGACAACTCTGCAGAATTACCATTGCGTCCTGAAGAAATACTTACAGCCGACAACTGGTACGGGGCATTGTACTATAAAATTATTCCGGTTGAAAAAGGATCTAAAACGGTGTACACCCTTTTGGGATGGGATGGGAATTCATCATCAAGCAATGTGAAACTTATTGATGTTATGTATTTTTCAGGTACCCAATTGAAATTTGGAAGCCCCATTTTTAAAGTGAAGGACCAAATCCTAAAGCGTGTTTTTTATGAACACTCTGAACGTGCTGTCATGACCTTGAGGTACGAACCTGAATACAAACGAATTATTTTTGATCACCTATCTCCAGAGTCACCCAACCTTGTAGGGTTTTATGCGTATTACATTCCAGACCTTTCTTATGATGCGTTTATTCTTGACGGTACAAAATGGCTCTTAAATGAGGATGTCATCGGGATCAATGCGAGGGATGAGGAAAAGATGGTTGTCTATGTTCGTAACGAAAGAAACGGTAAGGTTGAAAAGAAAACGATAAAAAAAGAATGGGAAAATCCCGATGATTCAAATGGGAATGGAACACCTCACGTGGCCGTTACTCCCGAGGAACAAGCAATCGAGGAGAATGGGAACGAAAAAAACAAAGAGCAAAATAGCTTAAAAAAAGACAAACGCGATCCGAGTAAAATGTCCTCTACTTTGGGTGGTAAAAAGCGAAGAAAACGACGAAATTGATTCTTTTCATTGGTTTTAAAGGCTTTATCTTATTGAAAAAAAGCTATTTAAAAGAAAACTATTTTTATGTACATTTGATAAAACTTCACTGCTATGAGTAAAAATTTGTATATCGTTCCACACGACTTTACACCCGTTGGAGATTCAGCTTTGAATTACGCTTTACATTTGGGTAAAAATGTTCATACTGAAATCATGTTGCTTCATGTGATTGAATCGGCTACAGAATTGGCAAAAACAAATGCAAAGTTGGATGCGCTAATTGACCGTCAGCAGATACCGGCTGGAGTGACAATAACAAAGAAAATTATAGAAGGAAGTATTTTTGAAAAAATTGGACTAATCGCAAAAAAAGAGGGTGCACAATTGATTATAATGGGGACACATGGATCAACCGGCATGCAGAAACTGTTCGGTAGCAATGCCATGAAGGTCATTACAAGTGCTGCAACCCCCTTTTTGATCGTTCAAAAAGACACCCCCCTAAACCCCATTAAAAGTATCTTGGTTCCGATTGACTTGACAAAAGAAAGTTTACAGATAGTAAATATAGCTGGGGATATGGCATCTATCTTTGGCGCTGAAGTCCATGTGGTTGGTGAAAAACAAAATGACGAATTGTTAAGCCAACAAATGAAAAACAGAATTCTCATCGTTAAAAACCAATACGAAGATCGAAAAACACCTTGTACTGTAGAATTGCTAAAAAGTGGTGGTAGCTACACGAAAAAGATTTTAAGCTATTCAAATGACAATGAAGTTGACATGATTGCCATTGCCTATCATTCCGAAAGTTTACTTCCACAATTTGATACCTTTGCACAGAATTTAATCACCAACGATAAGAAAATCCCATGTATGGTTCTGAATTCAAAACCAGCATCTGCACTATATTTTTAAAATGAATTTAGGAGAATACAATGAACTTGAAATACTTCGCTTCACAAGTGTAGGGGCCTATTTAGGCGATGCCGAAGGAAATGATGTGCTTTTGCCAAATAAGTACCTCTACGATGAGCTTGAAGTTGGCGACATTGGAAAGGTTTTTCTCTACAAAGATTCAGAAGATCGTCTCGTAGCAACTACCGAAACACCTAAAATCATCCTCGATCAATTTGCATACCTCAGGGTGTCAGAAGTTAGTTTATATGGTGCTTTTCTCGACTGGGGCTTGGAAAAGGATTTAATGGTTCCCTTCAAAGAACAAAACCAGTTGATGGAGGAAGGCAAAAGTTATTTGGTTACGCTCCGCATCGACCAAGCTACTGACCGTCTATTTGCCACAATGAAAATCAATAAATGGTTGGAGGAATGCACTGATCAAGAAGCATTAAATATTCCTCTCGACATCTTAATTTGCGACACTACCGACCTAGGCGTTAAGGTGATTGTCGCTGAGAAATACCACGGGATGATTTTTAGAAACGATATAAGCAAGCCAGTTCGACGTGGACAACACGCTACTGGGTATATCTACAACATTCGCGAAGATGGAAAGGTTGATGTTCGACTAGAACCAACAGGTTTTATTCGTTATACGGAAGCCATGGATGCCATCCTGGAGAAATTAACCCTAATGAAAGTGCTACCCCTCTCCGACTCTAGCGACCCTGATGACATACGCGAAGTCATAGGGATGAGCAAAAAAACCTTTAAACAAGCCATCGGTCAACTTTATAAAGCAGGCAAAATAACGATTCTTCCCCATGAGATTCGACTCAATGAAACGGAATAAGCTGCTAGTCATTGTCATTCCATACAACTGCACAAACCGATACAACTTTCCTAAAGAATCATGTCGCTTCACGCGCATGGGTATTGTTATCGATGATATTCTTAGAGTGATACTTTATTCAAAGTAAATTAACTTGTTTTTATTTAAGGTTTTAGATTAAAATAAAATCATGAAAATTACCATCCTTTCGGCCTTTATTTTTCTTTCTCCTTTTTCCTTTACCCAGAATTGGAATGAATTTTCATTCTCTTCGAGGCTTGGTCTTACAGCAAGCATTGGCACACATTCAACACGCATAGGTCTGAATGTATCTGCGTATTTCATGTATTCTTTTGCACAACTAAACGTTTCGAATTTCGCGAATTTCAATCTATTTGGATTTGGAAATCGGAAGAGATTTTTGGAGTCTCGAACAGCATTAGGACTAGTGCTGCTCGGTGGAAAAAGAAATAATACCCCAGATTTTCAGTTCGATGGACTAAGTAACAACACCAAATATATCTATGGTTTAGGGTACAACTACATCTGGTACCACGACAATGCTTCGACGACTCAACAATCGGGTGGCTGGGGGCTGCACCTCAATAAATTCAGTATTCTAGTGGAAAACGATGTGTTTGGAGGGCAAGGAAAGGACAGGTTCCGAACTGGGCATCTGGCACTCACGTACCGTCATCTAGATTCAAAATTTACGCTAGGACTAACAATTTGGACAGGAGAAACTTCCCATTCATTGTGGCAAAAGATTGCAATAAATAAATGTCCTTCGGGGTTCAGATTACTTGAAGACCTGCCCTACGGACGAACGAGTCATGGCATCTTGTATGTAGGAATGACGCAGCATTTGTCTTTTGTTCAAAATGCTTACGGAAGAATTGGAATTGATAGCGAGCACATTAGAAATGCTTTTCAGAATAGATTGATGCATGATTTGATACTGCTACCCAAGTGCTTTCCTCGCAACACGCCACACTACCCAATGCTTGATCAAGATGGCTGTCCGACGTTTGAAAAATCTCAGGTGCGCAAATCAAAACTGTATCTTCAAGGGGGGATTTATGATGTTTGGTCGAACTAATGAATAAGTCACGGCTTTTTGTTGATATCATTTCATTACTCGTTGATAATCCCCCTACCCGTTTCTGAGTATTGTACTAACTTTGTTACCCGTAGTCGCATTTCAAATAGTACATGTCAAATTCCACAAAATACGTGTTTGTCACCGGAGGGGTGACTTCTTCATTGGGTAAAGGAATCATTTCGGCTTCACTGGCGAAATTGCTTCAGGCGCGCGGGTACACTGCGACAATCCAAAAGTTAGACCCATACATCAACATCGACCCAGGAACATTGAATCCTTACGAACATGGAGAATGCTTTGTGACTGATGATGGTGCGGAGACGGATTTGGACCTTGGACATTATGAGCGCTTCTTGAATGTGCCGACCTCACAAGCGAATAACGTAACTACAGGCCGGATCTATCAATCCGTAATTGAAAAAGAACGCAGAGGTGAATTCTTAGGAAAAACGGTTCAAGTGATTCCTCACATTACCGATGAAATCAAGGACAGGATCCAGTTGCTTGGAAAGAAAAATCAATACGACATCGTCATTACTGAAATTGGTGGTACTGTGGGTGATATTGAATCGCTTCCTTATGTAGAAGCTGTCCGCCAAATGATGTGGGAATTTGAGAATGACTGCATCGTAGTGCACTTGACTCTTGTCCCCTATCTTGCCGCAGCCGGAGAGTTGAAAACGAAACCTACCCAACACAGTGTAAAACAATTGTTGGAATTGGGTGTTCAACCAGATATTCTTTGCTGCCGAACAGAGCATGAACTAGACCTTTCTTTGCGCAAAAAAATCGCAAAATTCTGCAACGTAAGCATGAATGCGGTCATCGAATCGCGAGATGCCAAATCCATCTACGATGTTCCAATTTTAATGCAGGCAGAGGAATTGGATAAAGTGGTTCTTGAAAAACTCGGACTTTCTTCAAAATCAACCCCTAACCTCGATAATTGGAAAAGCTTTCTCGACCGTCTGAAAAACCCTAAGCGGGAAGTCAATATTGGTTTGGTTGGAAAGTATGTTGAGCTAAAAGATTCGTACAAGTCAATTAGTGAATCCTTTATACATGCAGGTGTATCCAATGAAGCACGAGTAATTGTGAAGTGGATTCATTCTGAGAAATTGAACAGCACGAATATCGAGGAGGAATTGAGGGGCTTGGACGGAATTCTTGTTGCGCCTGGATTTGGCTCTCGAGGTATTTCCGGTAAAATCGAAGCTGTGCGTTATGCGCGCGAGAATAAGGTGCCTTTCTTCGGAATATGTTTGGGAATGCAGTGCGCTGTCATCGAATTTGCACGCCACGTTCTGGGATACACAGACGCGCATACCACTGAGATTGCTGAAGACAGCAATTATCCTGTCATTAGTATGATGGAGGAACAAAAGAACATTTCAAACATGGGTGGAACTATGCGTTTAGGTGCCTACCGTTGTCAGTTGAAGACAGGATCAAAAGCTTTTGCTGCATACAACACAGAAAAAATATCTGAACGCCATCGCCACCGCTACGAATTCAACAATGCATACATCAAAGAATTTGAAGAGGCTGGGCTTTTACCAGTTGGGAAAAATCCTGAAACAGGCTTGGTTGAAATCGTAGAGTTAAAAGACCACCCTTGGTTTGTTGGCGCTCAATTCCACCCTGAATATAAAAGTACAGTGGCAAACCCACACCCCCTTTTCGTTGCGTTCATTAAAGCAGCAATTGACCATAATACACTTTAAAAAATGGATAGAAATACCACCATTGGATTGATTGTTATAGGAGTTATTCTCTCTGTATTCTCCATCTTCAACCAACCGTCAGAAGCCGAAATCAAAAAGCAAGAAAAACAAATTGCTATTCAAAAAAAGAAAGAGGCTGAGACAAAGAAAAAGAATTCAGTCAAGGAATCAGATAAGAAATCTGACGACGGACAAGGAACAAAGGAAAGAGGGCAAAAACCGAGCACCAAGAAATCAAGTGTTCAAAAAGAACTTAAAGGTGAATTGGTTCGCTTGGAAAACGATAAGTTAATCGTTGATTTCTCTTCCAAAGGTGGAATGGTTGCGGCAGTTTACTTGAAAGAATACGAGAGTTATTCTGATTACGCGAATAAATCAAGTAACAAGGCGAAAAAACCCTTGCGCTTATTCTCTGAAGGAGACGCTGTGAATCAGTTGGTCTTCTCCATGAATGGTCAAAAATATTACACTTCTGGCTACTTGTTTGAAGTTGTAAAAGCCACAGAGAACTCCATAACGTTTGCATTGGATTTAGGAAACGGGAAAGTTATTGAGCAAGAATATAGCTTGAAGAAGGATGCCTATGACCTTGATTACAATATCCATTTGGAAGGATTAAAAGGTTCTAAAAATTACGCGTTCAATTGGAAAACATCTTACCGCAAGACAGAACGTTTGTTCAGTGAACAACGTAGAGTTTCAACGGTCTGCTTTGACTACAAGAATGAGGACTTCGATTATCTATCCGAAATGGGAAGCGACTTCCAACGTGCCGAAGACGATGTCAATTGGATCAGCTTTAAACAAAGCTATTTCTCTTCGTTTATCCGACCAGAAAATGGATTTAGCAAGAAGGATACAAAATTCCAAGTGCATCAATACGATGAAAAGGATGACAAAAACTGGAAGTGGTCGCACTTAAAGGATTATTCAGCTACAGCAGGACTGAAGGTGAAGAATCCCGACAATGAAACAATCACTATGAATTGGTTCTTCGGTCCAAACGATTATGAAACGCTAAAAGCATACGATCAGGGATATGATGATATCTTAAATTTCGGTTGGGGTCTTTTCCGTTGGATTAACTTGTATGCTGTACAACCGCTGTTCAATATGCTTGCTTCGACAGGAATGAGCTTGGGTATTGCGATCTTGATGTTGACTTTAATTTTGAAATTTGTCTTGATGCCGGTGCAATGGAAGATGTATGTCTCCTCCGCGAAAATGCGCATTTTGAAACCGGAAATTGATGAACTCACCGCGAAATACCCCGAGAAAGAGGATGCAATGAAGAAACAAATGGAGATGATGACACTCTACCGAGAGTCTGGCGCGAGTCCGCTGGCGGGATGTCTCCCTATGTTGATTCAGATGCCTATTCTTCTTGCTGTATTCCGATTCTTCCCATCAGCGTTCGAGTTGCGTCAAAAATCTTTCCTCTGGGCGGAAGACTTATCTTCTTATGATTCCATTTGGAATTTCGGGATTAATATCTGGCCTTACGGCGATCACGTGAGTTTGTTTACTCTTCTAATGGCAGGTACTACCCTACTTTATACACACATGAACAGCGGGAACATGCAGCAACCGCAGCAGCCTGGAATGCCAAACATGAAGGTGATCATGTATTTATTCCCCGTGATGATGATTTTCTTTTTCAACAACTACTCTGCAGGTTTGAGCTACTATTACTTCATCTCTACATTGGTGTCGATCATCATCATGTTGCTCATTAAACAGTTCTTTGTCGATGAAGAAAAGTTGAAGGTGAAAATGGCTGAACGCAAAGCCAATATGTCCGCCAAAGAAGGTAAGGTAAAAAAGAAATCTAAATTCCAAGAGCGCCTCGAGCAAATGCAAAAGGCACAAATGGAACAAATGAAGAATAAGAAAAAGTAATACATTAACTCAATAATCGCATGATGAAGAGCCATTTATTCATTCTTTTTGGCCAATCCTACTGGAGGTCATCATTGTTTATTGCAATTGGTATAAGCATTTTCTTTCTCTTTTCTTGTGCCGGAACACGGGACATGCAGGTCTCTGTGCTACGTCCTGCAAAGATTACCATTCCGTCCTCCATTAAACGCATAGCCATTCTCAATCGGGCTGTTCCAACCTCGTCGTCTGGCATTGAATCAGCGCTGAGTGGCGAAACACCTCTGCGTGATAAAGATCTTTCTGAAGATTGTTTGCGGGGATTGAACGAAACGCTAAACCTTCATTCAGCGAATGAAAATTCTCGATTCGACGCGCTGCGCTGTGCAACGATCATGAATGCCGCAGATGGAAAAAGTTTAAATTTTGGCGCCCCACTCGATTGGAAAATTATTGATAGTATTTGTGTCGCTCAAAATGTTCAAGCTCTTTTAGTACTGGAATATTTTGATACTGATTTCTCGATATTCAATCCTGCAGCTTCTGCTCAAGCAGCCGTAAATGCGGTATTGAATGGAGGAGCAACTTCTGTGCAAGTTAAGGGAACAGCAACTGCTGAAGCAGGGTTCCGTGTGTACGATCCGAAAACACAAAAAATCTTATATGAGGACCGCTTCAAATACAAGAAAAATTGGACTCAAAATTCGGTCAATCCTATCGATGCTCTCAATAAATTAATCAAACGCAACGATGCCTTATTGAATGTGAGTTACAACACCGGTGTTGAGTTTGCTTACAACATTGAACCTCTGTATTTCTGGGAAAACCGTCTTATGTACAAAGGCAAAAAGGGTGGTTTACAACGTGGTGAACGTCAGGCATTAGCCAAAGATTGGGAAGCCGCATTAAAGACATGGTCAGAAGTGTTTGAAACAAGCTATAAATCAAAGATTCGTGCGAAGGCCGCTTTCAATGCTGCATTGGCGTGTGAAGTCCTGGGTGATTTACCAGGTGCTCAAAAATGGATTCAACAGGCCTATATTGAAGGTGGAAAAAAACAAGCATTGTGGTACTCTGATATCATAGATGCACGAATACGTCAGCTGACAAAGTTGGATGAACAAACGGCACAATGACGCTGGAAAAACTGCTTTTCATTTGGATGAAAGTCACACAGTTTATTTTCATCCGTTACGCCTTGGTGGCTGGTTTGTCCTTTGCACTTTTTTATATTCTCTTTCGCAAGAAATGGCAGAAATATAAACTTCAATCGGTCTTTCCAAAAGTAAAAAACCAAGTATTGGAAGTTGTGCATTCTGCTTCAACAATGGCTTTGTTCGGCATAATGGCGGGATTGATCTTTGTTGTCTTTCCAGAGAAAACACAGATGTACATGATGGCTTCAACACATGGATATTTTTGGCTCATACTCAGCTTTCCTGTCATGCTCTTGATGCACGACACCTATTTTTATTGGCTACATCGCTTTATGCACCTACCGAAAGTGTTCAAGCATGTCCACCACGTGCATCACCAATCAACGAATCCAACGCCTTTAACCTCCTACTCTTTTCATTTTCTTGAAGGATTGCTCGAATCGGCGATACTTCCACTTATTGCATTTACTTTGCCCGTTCAACGCGACGCATTTATTCTCTTTTTCTTGGT
Organism: uncultured Flavobacteriia bacterium; assembly: GCA_903873915.1. Lineage (GTDB taxonomy): Bacteria > Bacteroidota > Bacteroidia > Flavobacteriales_D > Crocinitomicaceae > M0103. The sequence goes on from CAIQQH010000071.1 coordinate 9,130, forward strand.
TCAATTCATTTACAACGTTTACGGACATCTGGGCTATGAATTGTATCCAAAAGGATTCAATCGAACATGGATTGGAAAATGGATCAATACGTCGGTCGCGCATAACATGCACCACAAATTTTTTAATGGAAACTATGGGCTTTATTTTTTGTTTTGGGACAGATTGATGGATACGCTAGACACACGATACGATGATTTTTTTGACGCGCGTTCATTGGATAAAAACAATCGTTAATCTGATCTGCTTTTCTGTTAAATAGATTTAATATGAATGATTTACAGTTTTCTGATGAAATCCAAACACAACGGGATTTCTTTCACTCAGACGCCACAAAGAATATACATTTTAGGATTGCTCAGTTAAAAAAGTTGAGTGCTGTTTTGAAAGAAAACGAAAGCAAAATGGCTGAGGCGATCTTCCTCGATTTCGGAAAATCTGAATTTGATCTATACACCACTGAACTATCTATTATCTATGGAGATCTTGATGAGTCTGTTAAGAAAATCAAGTCTTGGTCGAAGAGAAAGCGTGCGCGAACCAATGTATTGAACATGCCTGCCAAGTCATTTATCATTCCAGAGCCGCTGGGTGTTTCTTTGATTATCGGCGCTTGGAATTATCCCTTTCAACTGTGTCTTTCACCAGCTATAGCAGCCATTTCAGCGGGATGCACTGTTGTGCTCAAACCTAGTGAGTTGCCTTCTCGAACGAGCGCTGTAATGGCAGAAATGATCAATTCACATTTCGATCCAGGATTTTTTCGTGTGATCGAAGGAGGTGTGCCTGAAATGACAGCATTGTTGAATGAGAAATACGACAAGATCTTTTTCACAGGAAGTATCCCCGTTGGAAAGATTGTCTACCAAGCTGCAGCGAAACACTTAACCCCTGTCACGCTTGAATTGGGAGGGAAAAGTCCTGTATTTGTCACTGCACGTTGCAACATGGATGTTACTGTGCGACGATTGGTGTGGGCAAAGTTCTTGAATGCTGGACAAACATGCATTGCCCCTGACTACCTGATGATTGAAAAGTCGATTGAGTCCATCTTTTTACAAAAGTTCATTGCGGAAATCGTACGATCGAAATTTGCGCTTGAGAATAGCAATTATGTGCAAATTGTAAATGAAAGAAACTTCGACCGAATAGCTCAGTACTTAGCGAGTAAAGAAATTTTTTATGGCGGTGAAATGGATCGTGAAAAACGACACATTGCGCCAACCTTACTAACGAACGTCACTTTTGATCACCCCATCATGAAAGATGAGATTTTCGGGCCAATCCTTCCCGTAATTTCATTTACAAACCTTGAAGATGCCATTCTACAAGTGAAAGAACGACCAAAACCATTGGCTTTGTATGTGTTTTCGGACAATCGCGAAGAACAAAATAGGATCCTCTCATCCATCTCTTTTGGTGGCGGCTCAATCAATGATGCCATCATGCACATCGCGAACCAATACCTGCCTTTTGGTGGTGTTGGTGACAGTGGTATGGGCAACTATCATGGTATAGCTGGATTCCGTGCTTTTTCCCACGAAAAGAGCATACTTCACAAAGGCAATTTCTTCGAACCATCCTTAAAATATTCTCCGCACACGGCTTCCCGTTTGAATTGGATCAAGCGCTTAATGTCGTGGATTTGAGGAATTCTTTACTACTTTTACACCGCTAAATTTACTGCTAAGAATATGCTGAAATTCCTGAAAAGCAAATGGATTAAAATTCCTTATACTGTTTTCCTTTATGCTTTTGCCATTTACGGATTCTTCCTCACTGCGACCTACTTTGCTGTAAAATTTAAGTGGACAAACAACGAAGGGATGATTGATGAGAACAATCGTTACTTCCAGGACATGCACAACAAATACAACCAGTCGTTTAGAGTGGACAGTGTTTCGATGCAACAACACCGCTATGAAGCCCTCAATCGCATCATGGTATTGAATCAATTTCACCCAAAAAATGCAGAATATATTTTAAGCACTTTACTAAAAACCAACGATGAACGCATCGCATTAAAAATGTTAGATGCTGTTGACTTGCGGTTACGGAAAAATAAACAATACCGTGTTGCTTTAGCGGATATGCGCTCAAAGGGCAAGACGAATCAAAAGACAACTGGACTGAGCGTTTTTGAATGGATGAACGTGGCAGAATGGCAGGACTTCAAGATTGCCGTTCAAAAGGATAAAAAATACATTGACTCCGCGGCTCGGATTACTGGCGTTGAATCTAGATTGATTGTTTCGTGTCTGGTCGGTGAGCAAATTCGCTTGTTCAATTCAAACCGAGAATCCTATAAAAATTACATCGGTCCTTTAAAAGTCCTCGTTCTTGAAAACCATCTATCTTATGGTGTTACAGGAATAAAAGAAAGTACAGCTCAGAAGATTGAAAATTATTTAAGGGATTCTACCTGCGTCTATTATCTTGGAAAAGAGTATGCTCACCTACTCGACTATGACTCCATTCGTTCCTATAAAAACAACATCAACGACACCATGAGCGTGCGTTTACAGCGCCTGGTGCAGTTCAAAGACCATTACTATTCCTACCTCTATACTGCCTTGTTTTTGAAGCAAATGAAAATGCAATGGGAACGTGCAGGTTGCCCAATTGACGATCGTCCCGAGATTTTAGCTTCACTATTTAACCTAGGGTATAAACGCTCGAAACCGAAGAAAAATCCTGCTGTAGGTGGATCAGACTTTAAAATCCATGAAACAAATTACACTTTTGGCTCTGTGGCCTTTGAGTTCTACTATTCAGGTGAATTGGCGGATGTGTTCCCCTATCAGAAGTCGATGTTCGATTGGAACAAAAAACAAGCGAAGTCCAAAAAACGCAAGTGATAATTCCCTGTTGAACGCTTCCCTGTGTTGAATGTAATAGCCGCCATGAAGATTCAACTTTCCGTTTTGTTTATAATAATCATTGGGAGCACAAGCGCTCAAGAGAACTGCACCTTTTCATATCAAAACAAAAAAGGGGGACACTACCTCTTCTCTACCTTTTATTCGGATTATGCAAATACTCCCATGGAAGGAGTTTGCCAACAACTGGATCAGAAAGGCAAGATCTATGAGCGACGAGTATTTGTTGTTGGGAGGATGAAAGAGGAAATCCTGTATTACTATGAAGGAGGTTTGAGATCTGAATTTAGAATAACACAAATGCCTGGTGACTCAGTGATTGGCTTTCAAAAGAGCTACACAGAAGCAGGAAAACTTCAAACCCATTCCATCTTCTATTTGAACAAGAAAAAAAGAAGGTGTGAATTCTATAGGGAGTACTACCCCAATGGCAATCTCCGTTTTCAACGCACCTATTGCTGGGCAAAACTTGATGACATAGATCCTTCAGCATATAAAGATCATCCACCTCATACCATTGATGAAGACGGCTACACGTATTTGAAGACAGAGTTTGGTGAGTCCTTGACCTTCTATGAAAATGGAAAAGTCAGTGAGCGTAAAATCTACCGAATGGAATTCAGTTCGAATTACTACGAATACGCCATGGATGGGCCGTATTATCAGTATTTTGACAATGGGAAAGTGATGACCAAGGGCTATTACCACGAAGGAACCAAAGATGGACCTTGGAAAAGGTATTATTACACGGGAGAACTTTCAGAAACCGAATTTTACGAAGAAAATTTACCGGTAGGTACCTGGGAAGGGTTCTATTCAAATGGGGATAAAAAACACAGAAAGATATACGCCCCGAATTCTAACCACGTTTTCGTTCCAAGCGAAACCTACTGGAATGAAAACAAGATCAAAGTCCGGGAGAAGATTCTCGACATTGAGGGAACTGGAATGAATCGCGTGTGGAGTGAATCAGGGGTGCTCTTAGAGGAAACTGAATGGATTCAAAACAGTGAAATTAGGGGGCTCAAGAAAAAATGGTATCCAAGTGGTCAAGAACAATCCATTTTAGACAATCGGCCAAATGCAAGTTCGAGATACATTGAATACCACGAAAATGGTGTTTTAGCGAAACTCCATGAGCATCAAGTGAATAAAGACACAGTAATCGATACTCGTCAAGAATGGAGCGAAAGCAATCAATTGCTCTTGCGCATCATTTCGAAGCAAAGTCCAAAGAACAACGAGTACACGCTTTCAAGTTTTTCCCCACAAGGAACTCCAATTCAATCAATCACACAAATCAACGAGCAACGAAAGGAAAACCATTATGCTACCAATGGTCTGCTAATAAAGGAATTTAGCCAATCAAATGGTGAACTGAGCGGAAGTTATATCCTGAGAGACACTAGCGGTCAAATGATCCACTCGTTCCATTACCTGAAAAACTTCCGTCATGGAATCTGTGAATCCTATGAAAACGGAAAACTCATCTTTCGGCAAGGCTACAACATGGGATGTATTGATCCGACCATCACCAACAGAAAGAGCTATTACCCAATAGTAAGCACCTGGACCAAGGAACAAAGTGTTCGTTACAGAAATATAGTTTACACTCTTTTAAATCGCACTGCCTGCGCTGGATCTTCACCATTGTTTTATACAAAATCGTCTATTGATTCAATGACACAGCGCATTGTTTGGTTTGAAAAAGCATGGAAAGCCACTACACCCTTAGAATTGAGTGAAAGTGGTGCATCAGCGAACCAAATAAACTTCACATTACCGGCACATGTTTTCAAGGGAGCAGAAACATGTGATACGGTCAACCCATATGTGAAACAACTCTACGACGTCTTCAAAAAACTCAATTGGCAATGGCCGAAAGATCTGTCCGTGAAAGACAACATGTATTCATTCAGTTATGAAGATGATAAATTTTACCCCCTATCAAGCTATTACACTTATTTTCAATGGTTCTTTCAAAGTGGATATGCCTCAGTGCCAAGTCAAACACGTGAAATAGAGATCGACGATAAATTCTACCGTAGCAGAACCACCTTCAGTCTAGCCCGCTTCAATTCATGTGCGTTTCTAGCCAGTTACGCCTATCATGGGGCAAATTTCCAATGGTTGATTTACGACGATGGAAATGTGGAGTTTTACGGGCAAAGATCGAACTGGGAAGACATTGGCCGAGTGACTTTAGGTCCCGACTACATCCATGAAATGCCTTATGATTGAGCAGGTTTATCCTTATGAAGCATGGAGAAAACTACGCCTGCTGTCAGCAAGAAAACTATGATTCCCAATGAGATCAAAGCCGGGATTTCAAAATAATGGACAATCAACATTTTAACCCCTACAAACATCAAAACACCAACGAGTGAATACTTCATGTATTCGAACTTGTCGAGCATTCCTGCTAAAAAGAAATAAAGACTGCGCAAGCCAAGAATCGCGAAAATGTTTGATGTAAAGACTATGAAAGGATCCGTTGTGATTGAGAAGATTGCTGGTATAGAATCCACCGCAAAAAGAATGTCCGAAAACTCAATGACCACAAGCGCTGCAAATAACCCTGTAGCCACTCGCTTTCCATTTTGAGAAATAAAATAATTCCCGCTTTGGTCTTTCCAATCGATTGGATAAATTTTCTGTAGCAAGCGTACTCCTAAAGTTTTGTCAAAATCTTCATCCTCCTCACCTCCTTTGATCATCTTGAATGCCGAGAAAATCAAGATTCCTCCGAAGATGTAGGTTGCCCATTCAAATGCTTCTACAAATGCAGTTCCCAAAACAATCATAAGCATCCGGAAGAATACAGCGCCAATAATTCCCCAAAACAAAATCTTGTGTTGGTATAGTCCCTCAATTTTAAAGAAAGAAAAAATCAATGCCATCACGAAGATGTTATCCAAACTTAAGGACTCTTCAATGAGGTAACCCGTATAGAAATCAATGATTGCTTTTTGTGGGAGCGTATGGTGGGTGTTTATCCCCATGAAGTTGACATCGTAGATGTAATAAATGACAGCACCAAACAACAACGCAACAGCCACCCAAATGGCTGTCCATATTAAAGATTCTTTGACTGTGACAACTTTATCTTTCTTGTGAAACACACCAAGGTCTAAGGCCAAAAGCGAAAATACAAGCAACAGAAAAAATCCCCAGACAATCATAGTTTGATTCGTTATACACAAAGATACCAATTGACCCTAATAGAACGGGATAATCATTAAATTTGTTCAACAAAATTTCCGCATGGATTTCCAACTAGTTTCCGAGTTTCTTCCTACGGGTGATCAACCCGAAGCCATTCGTCAGTTGATTGCTGGGCTTCGAGCGGATGTGCGCGACCAGGTATTGTTGGGCGTTACAGGAAGTGGAAAAACATTTACAGTAGCAAACGTTGTGAAGGAAATCAATCGCCCTACACTGGTTCTATCGCACAATAAAACACTTGCTGCCCAGCTGTATGGGGAATTCAAACAGTTTTTTCCAAATAATGCCGTAGAGTATTTTGTTTCCTATTACGACTACTATCAGCCAGAGGCCTACCTTCCTGTCACGAATACCTATATAGAGAAAGATCTACAAATCAACGATGAAATCGAAAAGCTTCGGCTTTCAGCGTCGTCTACCCTACTTTCTGGAAGACAAGATGTTCTGGTGGTAGCTTCCGTATCATGCATTTATGGGATCGGGAATCCGAATGAATTTGCGAATAGCATCATTTCATTGGCTGTTAGTCAGACCATTTCACGCAACAAGTTTTTATATCGTTTGGTCGAAAATCTTTATTCTCGAGCAAACATAGAGTTTAAGCGGGGAATGTTTCGCGTAAAAGGAGATACCGTAGACATTTATTTGGCCTACGCGGATTATGCATTGCGCATTGAGTTTTGGGGAGATGAGATTGAACGCATATCCTCGATCGATCCTGAATCAAACAACAAGCTTGACACCTTTACCGAAATCAATATTTTTCCTGCAAATATCTTTGTATCAAGTCCTGAAAACACGAGAAGAGCTGTCGATCAAATTGGCGAGGACATGGTTGTTCAAGTAGAAGCATTCCGCAAGCAAGGAAAAATTGATGAAGCCAAACGCCTGGAGGAACGTGTGAATTACGACCTTGAAATGATCCGAGAATTGGGGTATTGCTCAGGAATTGAGAATTATTCGCGCTATTTCGATCAACGAAAACCGGGCGAAAGACCTTTCTGTCTCATTGATTATTTTCCAAAAGACTTTTTGATGATTATTGATGAAAGCCATGTGACATTGCCTCAGGTTCGCGGGATGTATGGTGGAGATCGTGCTCGAAAAATCAACCTCATTGACTATGGATTCAGACTGCAAGCTGCAATTGACAATCGCCCTTTGAAGTTCGAAGAATTCGAGCAAATGATGCATCAAGTCATTTATGTTTCCGCCACACCTGCCGATTATGAGATTCAATTGGCAGAAGGCATCATGGTAGAACAAGTGATTCGGCCTACAGGACTCTTAGACCCGATCATTGAAGTGCGTCCAAGTCTCAATCAAATCGACAATTTAATTGAAGAAATTCATGTGCGCATTCATCGAGATGAACGGACCTTGGTGACCACCTTGACGAAAAGAATGGCAGAAGAACTTCAAAAATACCTCGATCGCCTTGGAATACTATGTCGTTACATTCACAGTGACATTGACACGATTGAGCGTGTAGAAATCTTACGACAACTTCGCTTAGGTGATTTCCATGTGCTGATCGGTGTAAACCTTTTGCGGGAAGGATTGGATTTGCCAGAAGTTTCACTCGTCGCAATTTTAGACGCGGACAAAGAAGGGTTTTTACGCAATGAGCGTTCGTTGGTGCAGACTGTTGGTCGAGCGGCGCGTAATGTCAATGGAACGGTATTGATGTATGCCGATAAAATGACCAATTCAATGCAAAGAACTATTGATGAAACATCGCGACGCCGAGCCATTCAAATTCAACACAACGAAGACCATGGAATGGTCCCTACCCCGTTAAATAAATCTAAAGAGCGAATTCTCGAATCCACCAAAGTGGCAGATGGCGATCCAGCAAAACGGCATTTAAAATACGACTACTCGGATCAACAGCCCTTGGCCGCTGACCCAGTTGTGCAGTACATGTCTTTGGAACAATTGGAAAAATCCATTCTTTACACCCGCAAACAAATGGAAAAAGCAGCCAAAGAGCTGGATTTTGTCGAAGCAGCACGATTGCGTGACGAACTCTTTGCCTTAGAGGCCTTTAAAAAAGACAAGAAATAAAATAGATACACAGATGAAAATAAACACACTACTCGGACAATTAAGACTACTCGCCATTATTGAAGGAATCTCATACATTTCATTTGGCTTGACCATGCCCCTCAAATACGCGTGGGACATCAAAGAACCGAACATGATCGTGGGTATGGCGCATGGAGGATTGTTCATTGCTTACTGCATTTGGGTGGTGCTCAATCACTTTGATCGAAAATGGGATGTCAAGAAAACAGCTATTCTTTTGATTGCTTCACTTGTTCCTTTCATGACATTTTGGGTAGATAAACATTACCTCAAAAATGAAGAGAAATAAAGCTGAATGGACTTGTTGAAAAATGAGCATTTACACTTAGTGTAAAAAGTACACTACTTTCATCGGAAAATCATACATTTACTTTATGGATAACAGAAAACGCATTGAGGTTTGCTTCACTCCTGGAGAATACGCCTACTACAAAGATGAATTCGAAATTGTCGTTGTTATTGATGTATTGCGCGCTACTTCGGCAATTTGTGCTGCTTTCGACAATGGAATAGCGTCAATCATCCCAGTTCCAACAGTCGAAGAGGCCTGGGAGTACAAGCAAAAAGGTTACTTAGCTGGTGCGGAACGCAAAGGTCAAATCGTTGAAGGTTTCGATTTTGGAAATTCCCCTTTTTCCTACATGAAGGAAGAATTTCGAGGCAAAGAGGTGGTCTTGACAACGACCAATGGTACAAAATCATTGGACGTCGCTAAGGATGCAGAGATCGTGGTTGTCGGTTCATTCCTCAATTTAACAGCCCTTTCCAAGTGGTTGTACGAACAAAATAAAAATGTGCTCTGCTTGTGCTCTGGCTGGCAGGATAAATTCAACCTTGAAGACACCATTTGTGCGGGCGCAATTTCTGATTACCTCATTTCAACAGGCTATTACACGGCGATTGAAGATTCATCCATCGCAGCAAAATATCTATTTCTATCTGCAAAGGACAATTATTTCGGGTACCTGAAGTCAAGCTCTCACCGGAGAAGACTGAAGAATCTGCATCTGAACGAGGACATTAAATACTGCCTCACACCAGATCAGACCGATGTCATTCCAATCCTTAAAGATGGCAAATTGGTTAAACTATAAGCGACTTACTGCATTTCTTCTACTGTTCTTGTTGTCATTCGCCTACTCTCTTGATCAAGCGAAATGTGTCACATGGGGATTTTATGGCCATAAACGCATCAACCGAATTGCTATTTTCACCTTACCGCCAGAACTATTTGGCTTCTACAAGGAACACATCGAATTTCTCACTGAGCATGCTGTGGATCCAGATAAAAGGCGTTACGCAATGGACGGCGAAGCGCAATGTCATTACATCGATTTGGATAGATACTACACCCAAGGAGAAGATCCCTTTTCCACCATTCCAAGAAAATGGGTCGAAGCAGTCGCGAAATATTCTGAAGATACCCTCCAAAAACATGGCATCGTTCCTTGGCACATCAATGTCATGAAAATGCGACTCCAGAAGGCATTCGAAGCCAACAATGTCGATCTGATTTTAAAGTACTCGGCCGATATTGGGCATTACATTGGTGATGCGCATGTTCCTTTGCATACCACAGCAAACTACAACGGGCAATTGACCGGACAGAAAGGAATACATGGACTTTGGGAAAGTCGTCTGGTGGAAATCAATGCGGATGATTACAACTACTTCGTGGGCAAAGCCAAATACATTGACCGAGTTTTAGACTGTGCATGGGATGCTGTAAAAGCTTCACATCTCGCTTTGGATTCAGTATTGCGCTTCGAAAAAGAACTCACGGAAGAATTTTCTGCCAACCACAAATACAGTTATGAGCAGCGCGGAAACGCAGTTGTATCTACCTATTCACATGAATTTTCTCAAGCCTACCACAATCGATTAAATGGAATGGTCGAGCGAAGAATGCGCACTGCGATAATAACCGTTGGTTCAATTTGGTTCACGGCCTGGGTTGATGCAGGTCAACCCGACCTTTCTCGACTGCAAAACACTCCCCCGTCTGCTGAACTTCTGGAAGAAATGAAAGCACTTGATGCACGATTTCATGCAGGTTGTCACAGTGGGAGGATTTGTGAATAGATTTTTTAGACAAAAGTCCCGTCATCCGCGGCTGACTTTAAGACAAAAGAACGCTGCGCTGAAAGACCTTTTGGATATCAAGATGTTAAGATTTTAAGACTATAAGACAAAGGACACTTCTTCGCTCTTTGAGCTTCGAAGGACAAAGGATATTTTGGATTTCAAGATGTTAAGATGCTAAGACTTGTTCTTACTTCGAAGTGCAAAACAAGAAACTCGTCATTAGTAATTCGTAACTCTAATCAGCAACTTCCAATAGCCTCAGGGCACCAAATAATCATTATTTTTACACTGTTTACAGTTATACAATCAAATATGATTCAAGTAAGTAA
>CAIQQH010000072.1 GCA_903873915.1 uncultured Flavobacteriia bacterium
AAGCTATATGTACGCAATTGTAGAGATAGCAGGGCAGCAGTTCAAAGTGCAAAAAGACCAAAAGATCTTTGTACACCGTTTGGCAGCAGAAGTAGGAGCGAAACTTGAGTTCGACAGAGTACTTTTGATAGACAACGGGAGCAATGTGAGTGTTGGCGCCCCGGCTATAGCAGGAGCTTCGGTTACTGCAGAAGTAAATGATCACGTGAAAGGTGATAAAGTTATCGTTTTCCGTAAGAAGCGAAGAAAAGGTTATAAGAAGAAAAATGGCCACCGTCAGAGCTTTACATCGATTACGATCAAAGACATTAAAGCATAAGTTTTCCTTCAGGAATTAAAATTTAAAGAAAATGGCACATAAAAAAGGAGCCGGTAGTTCGAAAAACGGACGTGAATCGCACAGCAAACGCCTAGGCGTAAAGATTTTTGGTGGTCAAGCAGCTATCTCTGGTAACATCATCGTTCGCCAAAGAGGAACGCAACACCACCCAGGTGATAATGTTGGAATTGGAAAAGACCACACATTGTATGCACTTACAGATGGATTAGTCGCATTCAGAAAGAAAAAAGACAATCGTTCTTTTGTTTCAGTAGTACCTTTTGCTGCTGAAGCGTAAGTAACGCAATCAAATTTATAAAGAGGCGGGCCGAGTGTTCGCCTTTTTTATTTTCGTAAATTCGCAGCGTTAAACCCAAAATAAAATGTTAGAAATTACCCGCATCCGCACCGACAAACAAGTCCTTATTGACGGTTTGAAAAAACGTAATATTGACGCTACAGAAACGCTTGACTCAATTCTCCTTACAGACCAACAGTGGAGAAGCGGCAAGACTGAGCTTGAATCAATTTCAGCGGAACTGAATCAATTGGCCAAAGAAATCGGCGATTTATTCAAGCAAGGTAAGCAAGATGAGGCCTCAGCAGCGAAGGAAAAAACAGCGGTGCTTAAGGCGAAAGAAAGCGAATTAAAAGGAACTGTAGATGCCTATGAGGCAGCCATTACCCAATTGCTTTATACCCTACCGAATGTACCAAACGAACAGGTGAAATTTGGAACAAACGAACAAGATAACGAAACAATATTTGAAGAAGGCACAGTGCCGAACTTCAACTGTACACCTCTCCCGCATTGGGACTTGGCAAAGAAATACGAGCTCATTGATTTTGAATTGGGGGTAAAGGTTACGGGCGCTGGATTTCCATTTTACCGCGGAAAAGGAGCAAAACTTCAACGTGCACTGATTTCATTTTTCCTTGAAGAAGCGGATAAAGTGGGATACGAGGAGTTTATTCCACCATTGGTAGTGAACGAAGCCAGTGGGTACGGTACAGGTCAATTGCCAGACAAAGAGGGACAAATGTACTACTGCAAAGAGGATGATTTCTATTTGATTCCAACAGCAGAAGTGCCATTGACCAATATCTACAGAGATGTGATTTTGCCAAACGATCAATTCTCGATTAAATTGACAGGTTATACGCCTTGCTTCAGACGCGAAGCGGGATCTTACGGAAAAGACGTGCGCGGACTAAACCGTTTGCATCAATTTGACAAGGTTGAAATCGTTCGTATTGAGCATCCCGACAACACAGCGAAAGCACTCGATGAAATGATTGAGCACGTGAAAGGTCTCTTGTCAAAGCTCGGATTGCAATACCGGATTTTGCGTTTGTGTGGTGGCGACACCGGATTTGCATCTGCCATGACCTATGATTTTGAAGTGTATTCAGCTGCTCAAGAAAAATGGTTGGAGGTCAGCTCAGTATCTCGTTTCGACACCTTTCAATCGAACCGGTTGAAACTGCGGTTCAAAAATGCAGACAAGAAAAATCAGCTTTGTCACACATTGAATGGATCGGCACTGGCACTTCCACGTATTGTTGCTGCCTTGCTCGAAAACCATCAAACTGCAGACGGAATCAATATCCCTGAAGCCTTGCACAAATTTACGGGCTTCACCAGAATTGATTAGGTACATCAGCAACTGTTAATTATCTTTAATTCGAATGGTGCGGATTGGTTTTCCGATTTGATAGTGTATTTTAGCAACTATGAAAAAATTTAGTGCCGTATTACTTTTGGCAATATCTCTTATTCTTTTTCTTTCTGCTTGCGGAGATTTGGATAAACCAAAGCACCTGAAAGCCATTGCCCAAATGGACAATTCATTGGACAGCATGCACCAAGTATTGAAAGAAAACCGACTTGATACCTTAGCCGGAATACGCATCGCTGCAAATTCCATTTTGACCCGTTTGAAAACCTACTACGATTCGGATACGCTCGATATGGAGCTAGGGATGAAAATGAGTAAATTCAGAAGTATTCGAAAAGCGATTGATCCCGAAGAAGATGAAGAAGGCGGAGAGGGCGATGAAAGTGAGGAAGAAAGAGAACATGAAGGAATCTCCCATCGAACCATTGGCAGTGGATTTTCAATCGTTCGAAGGGGTTTAGAAGCCGAATCTTTGGCCTTGAATACTTTACGAAAGGACATTGAAAATGGCAATGGTCGTCGCGACAAATACGCAGAGTATGTAAAATTTGAGCAGCAAAAAGTATATCAGCTTCAACAATTGTTGAAAGCCTATGTCGATCATAAAAACAAGACAATCAAAGATTTCAACGAAATTTATACCGAATTGAACGCCTTCTCACTCAAACAGATGGAAAAGAAAAAGTCTTGATTACCAATTCAATCCCGTGAAAATAAAAATCCTCTTGCTCTTCATACTTATTTCCCCTTACATGTATTGTCAGGGTGAAACAGATCAGCAATTGGCTCAACTCTATTACACCAAAGGCGAGTTTGTCAAAGCGCTGGGATATTATGAAAAATTGTACGCTGCCGATCCTTCAAAATTCTACTTTAACCGCTACCTCGATTGCCTCATTGCGACCGATCAACGAAAAGACGCCGAAAAACTTCTGAAAAAACAAGCCGGTGCCAATCGCTTTGACAGCGAATACAAGGTGCGCTTGGGGCAGTTCTATGAGGATGGAAATGAAACGGACAAAGCCCAGAAAATCTATAGCGAACTTATCGATGAATTAGTGCCCGATGCGGGGCAAGTCATTCAATTGTACAACGCCTTCAAAAGCAAAGGAAGAAATGACCTAGCTCTGCGCACACTCGAGGCCGGACGAAAGTTATTGAAAGAAACATATCCCTTGCATTTTCAATTTGCCGAATTGTATGGGACAATGGGACAAACCGAAAAAATGATTGGGGAATACCTCGACCTGCTCGATTTTTACTCCAGTTATTATCAAACATTACAAACTGTTTTAACCGCTCAATTTGACTTAAGCGCCAAAGTGTCCAAAGAATATGAGTTGCTCAAAAATGCCTTACTAGAGCGCGTTCAGAAAAAACCCAATGACACCGTCTATGCTGAAATGTTGATCTGGTTGTTTCTGCAACGGAAAAATTTCAATGCCGCACTTACTCAAGTACAAGCATTGGACAAACGACAAGGCGAACAAGGATTGCGTGTGATTGAAGTCGCAAAAATCTGCGTGGAAAATAGAGACTATGAAGCCGCACGAAAGGGATTCAAATATGTCATCTCGCTCGGTGAAGAAAAATCCTATTATTACGAAGCAGAACGTGCCTTATTGAACACACGATTCTTAGAAGTGACCACCAACCGAAATTATTCGGCCGAGGAGCTCAATCAAACGATTCAAGAATACCGTACAACCCTCGAACGCATTGGGCAAAAAAGGTCATCTGTTCCCCTATCTATTGAATTGAGCCACATTTTAGCTTTTTACGCCAATCAATCTGCTGAGGCCATCGACATGCTGACCAAAATTTTAGCCATTCCAGGTCTCACCGACATGCAAAAGGCAGAAATTAAAATGGAGTTGGGTGACATTCAAGTCTTGCACGGCGATATTTGGGAAGCCTCATTGCTCTATATGCAAGTTGAAAACACCTTTAAATTTGAACCCATCGGCAACGAAGCGAAGTACAAGAATGCACGGATCTTCTATTACGACGGCGAGTTTGATTTTGCGCAATCCCAACTCAATGTATTGAAAGAATCCACTTCAAAACTCATTGCGAATGATGCCATGCAGCTGTCGCTCTTGATCACCGATAATTTTGGATTAGACAGCAATTACCAGGCGATGTCTTGGTTTGCCAACGCTGACTTATTGATCGAACAACACCAATATAATCAAGCCTTTGCACTCTTCGACAGCATCATCAAAAATTTTCCTTACCACAGTTTAGGCGATGAAATTTTACTGCGTAAATCCAAGGCCATGCAGCAGCAAGGAGAATGGACAGAAGCAGTGAGGTACTTAGAAGAATTATTGAAATACCACCGAGAGGATATCCTTGCGGACGATGCTGTTTTTCAGTTGGGTGAAATCTATGAACTGCACTTGAACAATCCCGAAAAGGCCTCTGACTATTACAAAACGATTCTCTTTGACTTCAAAGGAAGTTTGTATTGCGAGGAAGCCAGGAAAAGATTTAGGGCTTTACGCGGAGATGTGCCCGATGAAGACGACGCACAGTAAACATTTCGTAACCTTACGTGTTATTGTTTCATGAGAACATTTAGTCTATTTTCTGCATTGTGCATTGCACTCAGTGCTTGCTCTCAAAAAGAAGAGCAGTCAAATTCTAGTTCAACAGAGAAAAAATCTGTCAATCTCGATGGTTTGCAAACCGCGTATTTTGCTTCGGGCTGTTTTTGGTGCGTTGAAGCGATTTTTGAATCGATAGATGGCGTCGAAGAAGTTGTTTCTGGTTATTCCGGAGGGAAAGAGAAAAATCCAACCTACGAGCAAGTGTCAGCAGGGTTGACTGGACATGCAGAATCTGTGAAGATCTATTACGATTCAACAAAAGTAAGTTATCAAACCCTTCTCGAAGTCTTTTTTGGTTCGCACGACCCAACAACATTGAATCAGCAAGGTCCCGATCGAGGAAAACAATATAGATCTGCTATATTTTATAAAAACACGGGTGAAAAAGCAGCAGCTGAAACTTACATTCTAGAGCTATTGAAAGCCAAAACCTTTAGTAAAATAACAACTGAAGTAGCGCCATTTTCGGTATTTTATGAAGCTGAAGAGTACCATCAAGACTACGAACAAGCCAACCCGGACAATTCGTATGTCAGAGCAGTTTCAATTCCCCGATTGAATAAGTTCAAACAAAAGTTTCCAAAACTGCTGAAAAAGAAGCACTAATTCAACCGTTATTCGCCAGTAAAAGCAAGTTGAAATACGTTCTAATTTCAATGATTTTTTAAGGTTTTTTCTTACATTTGGTTCTTCTTCGGCAACCGCTATTGATTTTTATCGTCAATGGATTGTTTAAGGAATAAAAACCAACTACTTATGCTGAAAAAACTTCACTATATTCTGCTGCTTGTGGTCTTGTCATACGGACAAATTACACTAGGTCAATCGGTCATGTCCTGTCCACCAGTTGGAACAACAAATACATTAACACAATGCGGTGGTCAGTATTCCGATCCAGGGGGTGTTGGAAACTATGCCAATAACCTGAACTGTACACAAACAATTTGTCCAGGAACAGCGGGGCAATGTGTGACCTTGCAGTTCACTGGAGGTCAACTAGAAACAACTTGGGACGTTCTTACCATTTACAATGGAACTGCGGCCACTGGTGCGCCTTTGGCAACACTATCTGGGACAATCGCACCACAAAACGTTACATCGACGACTGGGTGTTTAACCCTAGTTTTTACCTCTGACGGCAGTGTTTCTTATTCAGGTTGGTTGGCCAATGTGATTTGTGCGCCATGTGGAACTCCTCCTCCTCCTCCTCCTGGACCAATCGTAGCGTCAGATTGTTCTGGGGCGGTTAACATTTGTACAAATGCCACCTTTCAGGTCGATCCAAGTGGATCTGGAAATGTTGTGGAGTTTACAACTGGAACCTATTCAAATCCATCCACAAATGTTGCTTCAGCAAACTTTGGTTGCTTGCTTTCAGGCGAATTAAACAGTACTTGGATGGTGGTGAACGTAGCAACTTCAGGTACATTAGAATTCTCCATAGGTGCTCCTGGAACAGGATGTTTAGATTGGATCATGTGGCCCTACACAGGCGCGGCGACTTGTACAGGAATCATTAACAATACCATTGCTCCTGTGCGATGTAATTGGAATGCCAACTGTATAAGTTATACCGGTATCGCCACCCCTTTGCCTGCAGGAGGTCTTGCAGGTGATTTCGAACCCGAGCTCAACGTTACCTGTGGACAACGTTATTTAATTTGCTTATCCAACTATAGTTCACAGTCCACCGCATTGCCTTTAAATTTCTTCGGGACAGCGAGCATCAGTTGTACAACAGTAACACCAGTAACCGTGAACTCTGCCACCATTTGTGCGGGGCAATCGGCAACGCTTACTGCAACTGGTGCAAATACATATACGTGGACACCGGCAACGGGTTTGAGTGCAACAACAGGAGCTAGCGTTACAGCATCCCCTGCAACAACGACAACCTATACTGTGACTGGCGTAGGTTCCTGTGGAACAACAACAGCAAACGCTACAGTAACGGTAAACGCTGCCTCAGCTACGGCAACAAATACAGGACCTTACTGCATCGGGTCTACCATTCAATTGAATGGAACTGGTCCTGCAGGAGCGACCTTCGCATGGACTGGTCCAAACGGATTTACTTCCGCCGTTCAAAACCCAACATTGCCTGCAACTGCTGCCGCAGCCGGAATATATACCCTAACAACAAGCATAAGTGGATGTACCGCAACAGCGACAACAACTGTTGCAGTAAATCCAGTTGCAACAGCAAATGCAAACATCGACCAAACCATTTGTGCGGGTGGAACTGTTACCCTTGCCGGAACAGTGGGTGGTTCAGCAAGCTCAGGAACATGGTCCGCAGCAAGTGGAACATTCTCCAATCCAGCTAGCTTGACATCGACCTACACACCAACGATTACTTCAGGTACAATCACCTTGACGTTGACTTCCAATGACCCCGTAGGACCATGTCCGGCAGTTACAGATCTAATGATTATCACAGTAACACCTGGGCCTATCGTCAATGCAGGTGCAGACCAAACCATTTGTTCTGGTCCCAATGTGACATTAACCGCTACAGGCGCAACAACATATACTTGGACACCTGCGCTTACAAATGGTGTTGCCTTTGCACCAACAATCGGAACAACCACCTACACCGTTGTTGGGACAACCGCTGGATGTACGGGAACAGATCAAGTTGTGGTAACGGTGAATCAAACACCAACAATCGTAGCCAACAACGTTTCGCTTTGTGCCTCTGGTACAGCAATCGTTTCAGCAACAGGAGGAAACACCTATTCTTGGACGCCTGCAACTTATTTAAGTGCAGCAACTGGAGCTACGGTAACTTTCACTCCTGGAGTAACGACAACCTATACCGTTACAGGAACTTCAATCGCCGGATGTACGGGTACCGACCCAGTGACAGTAACAGTTTTAGCAAATGCACCTATCAATGCAGGAGCTGACGTGGCGGTTTGTGCAGGAACAGGCTCAACATTTACAGCAACTGGAGGAGTTACCTATACTTGGTCACCCTCTATTGGGTTGAGCACAACTACCGGTGCCTCTGTAATTGCGACACCTACAGTGACCACAACCTACACCGTATCAGGAGTTGATGCGAGTGGATGTACGGGTACAGACCAAATTTTGATTACAGTCAATCCAATACCCACAGTGAATGCAGGAGCAGACCAAACGGTGTGTGCAGGAACGCCAGTAACATTAAGCGCATCAGGTGCAACAACATACACTTGGTTACCAGCAGCAACAAATGGCGTGGCATTTACACCTTCGGCAACAACAACGTATACCGTATCTGGAACGACGAATGGATGTGTGGGCACCGACCAAGTGCTCGTTACTGTAAATCCTGTTCCTACGGTAAATGCGGGAATAGATCAAACATTATGTCAAGGACCAAACGTCACTTTAACTGCTACGGGGGCGACTACCTATACTTGGACACCAACACTAACAAATGGTGTAGCATTTACACCAACAGTTGGTGCAACAACATACACCGTTGTCGGAACAAGCAACGGATGTACGGGGACCGACCAAGTGGTCGTTACGATCAACCCACTGCCAACGGTAAATGCAGGAGCAGATCTAAGCATTTGTCAAGGACCAACGGTAACATTGACAGCCACAGGAGCAACAAGCTACACGTGGACACCAACAATTACTAATGGGACAGCATTCACACCTGCGCTTGGTGCAACAACGTATTCCGTGACAGGAACAAGCGCTGCGGGATGCACAGGAACAGACCAAGTTGTGGTTACCGTAAATCCAAACCCGGCACCTGTCATTCAAGGGGCTACCACCTACTGTGCAGGTTTCCCACCAACGCTTTCAACAAGTACAACATTTACTACATATTCGTGGTCAACAGGAGTGTCAACACCTACGGCATCTGTAACCCAAGCAAACAACCCAATTACGGTAACTGTGACCAATGCCTTCGGATGTTCAGGAATATCACCAGCGTTTAACGTGACACAAACTACCGTAATCAACACAACAAACACGATTACTATCTGTCAAGGTCAATCGTCTGTGATTCACGGAATCACGCAAACTATTGCTGGTGTGTATGCGCAAACATTCCCGTCATCGCAAGGATGTGATTCAATTTCAACTGTTACACTTGTTGTAAATCCACTCCCAACAGTGAATGCTGGCATCGATCAAACGGTGTGTACGGGAACACTTACGACGCTCAATGCGACAGGTGCTTCAACCTACTCATGGGTTCCTGCAGCGACCAATGGAGTTCCGTTTACACAAGCCATTGGGACGATTACCTACACCGCAACGGGAACATCAGCTGCGGGTTGTGTCAATACCGATCAGGTCGTAGTGACTGTCAATCCTTTGCCAACGGTCAATGCGGGTCTCGATCAAACCATTTGTATCGGGCAAACGGTGACATTGGCAGGAGCAGGAGCAAACACCTATTCGTGGACTGCACCAGTTCAAAACAACGTGGCATTCTCGCCTTCAGCAACCACAACTTACACCGTGACGGGTACTTCATTAGCAGGTTGTATCAGTACCGATCAGGTACTTGTGACTGTCAATCCGTTGCCGACTGTGAATGCAGGTAACGATCAGACCATCTGTGTCGGAGCTGCTGTAACACTATCTGGTGGTGGTGCTGCAACTTACGCGTGGACTGCACCTGTGCAAAACGGAGTGCCTTTCTCACCGACAACAACAACGACTTATACCGTAACTGGAACTTCCGCTGCAGGATGTATCAATACCGATCAGATCCTGGTTACTGTTAATCCTATTCCTACCGTAACGGCAGGAAATGATGTCACCATTTGTGTGGGGGCTTCTGTTACACTTTCGGGTGGTGGGGCTGCGACCTATTCGTGGTCACCTGCCGTGAACAATGGTATTGCCTTTACTCCTGCCGTTGGAACAACAACCTATACCGTAACGGGTACTTCAGCCGCGGCATGTACAAATACAGATCAAGTTGTAGTCACTGTCAATCCTTTGCCTGTGGTTTCAGCAGGTGCGGATGTTGCCGTGTGTGCAGGACAGCAAGTGACGCTCAATGCATCGGGTGCGGCAAACTACTCTTGGAGTGGTGGCATTACCAATGGTCTTGCATTCACACCTAATTCAACGACAACATACACCGTAACGGGAACTTCGGCAGCAGGATGTGTGGCTACCGACCAAGTGATCGTCACAGTCAACCCTATTCCAAATGTCTTTGCAGGAAATGACGTCGTGACCTGTCCTGACCAAACCGTCGTGCTTACAGGTTCGGGTGCTGCAACATATACGTGGTCGCCTGTCGTCACCAATGGTGTGGCTTTCACTCCAGCGGCTGGCGCAACAACATACACCGTGACAGGAACATCGGCTGCAGGGTGTACAAACACCGACCAAGTGCTTGTCACTGTCAATGCAAACCTAAATGCTGCATTCTCACCTAGTGTAACTGAAGGTTGTGCGCCATTGACTGTGACATTCACCAACAACACAGCGAACTCATTCGACTGCGTGTGGACCATGAGTGATGGAACGGTGCTCAGCGGATGTACTTCCGTAACCAATACCTTTGAACAACCGGGATGTTATGACATTTCACTTACTGTCACTTCAGCCAATGGATGTGTCACTTCACTAACCCAACCTGACCTCATCTGTGTGGATGCAAACCCTGTGGCGTCGTTCATGCCTTCCGCTTGGCAGATTTCTGAGCTCAACATGAATGTTGATTTCAACAACACCAGTGTCAATGCCACACAATACATTTGGAACTTCGGAGATACATCACCTTTATCAACAGAAGAAAATCCTTCGCACGATTACACAGGCAATGAAATCGGCACCTACGATGTATCGCTCATCGCCATTTCACCTGCGGGATGTTCAGATACAGCCTATTCAAGCATTCAGATTTATGAAGAAGTCATCTTCTACGTGCCCAATACCTTCACGCCAGATGACGATACCTATAACCCAACATTCAAACCAATCTTCACTTCAGGATACGATCCGTTTGACTATACCCTTTACATCTTTGACCGTTGGGGTGAAGTTATCTTTGAATCCCACAACACTGAAATTGGGTGGGATGGAACCTACGGGTCGAACCAAGAAATCGAGATGGTACAAGACGGAACATACACTTGGAAAATCGAGTTCAAAGTCACCAAAAATGACGAACGAAGAATGGAAATTGGGCATGTCAATGTCATTCGATAACATAAACAAACTCATTTTTAAAAAGACCAGGAAACTGGTCTTTTTGTGTTTTA
>CAIQQH010000073.1 GCA_903873915.1 uncultured Flavobacteriia bacterium
GAAGAAGGTGTTGATGGATTGATTCACATTTCTGACCTTTCTTGGCAGAAGAAAATCAAGCACCCATCTGAATTCTGTAAAATTGGCGACGAGTTGGAAGTGATTGTATTGGAAATCGATCGTGAAAGCCGTCGTATTTCTTTGGGTCACAAACAGCTTGAAGAAAACCCATGGGATGTATTTGAAACGATGTTCAACGAAGGTTCAGTACACCAAGGAACAATCATCGAGATGAAAGACAAGTCAGGTATCGTTTCATTGCCTTACGGTGTTGAAGGAATCTGTCCGTCGAAACACCTACGTAAAGAAGATGGATCTAACGCGAAATTGGAAGAAATTCTTGATTTCAAAGTCATCGAATTCAACAAAGAATCGAAGAAAATCGTTGTTTCTCACTCGCGTATGTTCGAAGAAGGTGAAGATCGCCCAGCAGCACCGAAAGGAGCTGGTAAGAAATCAGGAGGTGAATCATCGACTTCACAAGCAGTAAAAGCAATCAACCAAAACTCTGAGAAATCAACGCTTGGAGATCTTGATGCACTTGCTGAATTGAAAGAGAAAATGGACAAGGGAAATAAATAACCCAAATCCAAGACATAAAAAAACCGACTCCTGAAAAGAAGTCGGTTTTTTTGTTTTAACTATTTTCTTTTATAAAACTGAATTGCCTAAGGCAACAAGTTGATCTTCCGTTTTAAAGCCTATAGACTGCTTTACCTGTTTCCCTTTCGCATCGATAAACAATAATGTTGGATATGCACTAATCTTGTACAAACGACTAATCTCTGCTCCGTCAGGGTCCTTTTCACAATCAATTTTCAAGTTCACAAAATTCTCATTGAACAACTCCCCCACCTTTGCGTCCATAAAGGAGGTTGCTGCCATCTTCTTGCAGGGACCGCACCATGAGGTATGCGCATCAATGAAAATTAATTTCCCCGTTTTTACAGCTTCCTTCTTTGCCGCTTCGAGTGTCATGTGACTAAACTTAATGCCTGTTCCTTCTGAACCTGTTGTGGATGATTTTTTCGAAGTTGATGTAACAAAAGCCATGGCGGCAAAACCAATTGCGGCGATAAGTGCGATTCTTTTCATATTTTTCTTTTTAAATTAAACTAATTTTCTGAAACAAAGGTAAACATACTCAAAGTTTCCCCTTTTAAAAGTTGTTACCTTTGAAGCAAATATCATTCCAACTGCTCGGATGTTGAACCTAGATTATTCATATTGCCAATCGGATCAGAAACTACGTGTTGAGCGGTTTCTGAATGAATGGCACAATGAAAAGAAGTACATCATAGCTAAAACTTCTGGTTCAACTGGCGAACCAAAAGAAATCACCTTGAAAAAATCTTCAATGGTACTTTCTGCTCGACGAACCTTAAATCATTTCAATTGCACGCCAGGTTCAAATGCACTTCTTTGCTTATCGCCGGAAACCATTGCGGGAAAAATGATGATTGTGCGGTCAATCGTAGGGAAATTAAACCTTTTCGTTGGTGACAGCTCAGTAAAACTGAATATCCCATCCAATGTAACGATTGATTTGTGCGCCATGGTACCCATGCAGTTGATGTACATTCTGGAAAATACACCAAGTCAACTAGACACCATTCGGATTAATCTAATCGGTGGCGGTCCTATTTCATCAGCTGCTATTGATTTACTGCATTCCACCGGTCATCTTGCCTACCATACGTTCGGCATGACGGAAACAATATCACACATTGCTTTGCGCTCTATTGGTAAACTCACTGAACCGCACTTTACATTATTGCCTGATGTCGATATCGAGGTGCTGGACGGTAAACTGATTATCAACGACCATTTACTCAATAGTGGACCAATACTTACGAATGATTTGATTGTAAAAATTGATGCTACTCACTTCGATTGGATTGGAAGAGCAGATTTTGTCATTCTTAGTGGAGGAAAAAAGTTTTACGCGGAGGAAATTGAATTCAACATTCAACAAATCGTCACACTTCCTTTTTTTATTGCAGGAGTTGATGACGAACATCTTGGACAACGGGTTGTTTTGTATATTGAATCAGAAACTCCTGTTTCATTCAAAAAAGAACAATTTGGCGCATACTTACCGAGTCATCAAATACCAAAAGAGGTCATTCACATTGATTCATTTGTTCGCACCCAAAGCGGAAAAATCGACCGAATTTGTACCATAGAATTATCCATTCAACGTGTCGCTGAAAAAATACTATAGTCGACTTGGTCTGTCCGAAACTGCAAACTCGGAAGATATTCGTCGTCAGTTTAGAAAGCTGGCCATGAAATACCATCCTGATAGAAATCCATCAGAAAACGCTCAGGAGGAGTTTTTAAAAATTACTGAGGCCTATGAGATTCTAACGGGAAAAAGAAAACTGGTTCATTCATTGGAATCTAAACGAACTGGATCTGCACGTCCTCAGCAAAAGGAACGCGTTCGTGAAGCGCGCAGACGCCATTATGAGCAAGTCATCAAGGAGCAGGAAGAAACAGAAATATACTTCAAAGGACTATTAAAAAGTCGAGGTTGGAAAGTTGTTACACGCAGTTCCATCCTTGGTGCTATTCTCTCCCTATGCCTTATCTTAGATTTATTTCTTCCCCACCATTATTCCCAAGACCGCATGACGCACTATGCTATGGATGTATATTCATCGGGGCAAACTATTGAGAAACGTGTTTCTTTGGTGAGAACTGCCAAAAACCAGGAATATTGGATAGAAGAATTGGACTACCCATTTTATGGTCAATACCCTGATTTCTTCGTGCAAAAATCTTGGATTTTTCGAGACCCTACCAACTTAGTGTCGATTCAACGAGGAAAATTTGTACACTATGCTGTGCATTATACCTATTTTTCCTTTTTCTACTTGCTGATTCCAGTTTTTCTGATTCCCGCCTTCACCTGTTATTATAAACGAAAAACAATCACGTTCACCATCCTTTATTACTTAAGTCTATACTTAAGCACAGGTTTAATGCTCTTATTTCTCATTTCAGATCTGCACTGGCTGCATCTTCTTACCCTTGGATTTGTGTAAGTTACTTCTTTAAGGCACGATCCATCTCTCTGCGATCATCGCGTTCTTTCATGTCGTGACGCTTGTCATGTAGTTTCTTACCTTGGGCACACGCAATGTCTATCTTCACCCATCCTTTTTCGGAAATAAACATTTTGAGTGGAATAAGTGTATTCCCTTTGACTTGAAGAAATTTTTCGATTCGAACTATTTCTTTTTTACTAAGCAATAATTTACGGTCGCTTCGTGGTTTATGTGTATAAAACGAAGCGTTTGAATATTCAGAGATATGCATGTTTCGAATCCACACTTCACCATTGTGCATGATGCAATAGGCTTCAAGAATACTTGCCTTTCCACTTCGAATACTTTTCACTTCAGTTCCAGATAGCTGCATACCTGCAGTATATTCATCAAGCAAGTGGTATTCAAACCGTGCTCGCTTATTCCGGATATTTAGTTCATTGGGCTTCATGGGAAGATTTCGAACGTAAAGTTACCAAATAGTTAGCGGCTTTTAACCCTTGAAAAAAAAAGGTGAGACTTTCATCTCACCTTTCAGTGTTTATCTGATCACATTCACGTGTCCATTGACGCGCTTGTGTTCATCATTCATACTGACTTTAAACTCAATGACCCAAGTGTAGGTTCCGTCTTGAACATCGCGTTTTTTGTCCGTTCCGTATGCTCCATCCCATCCATAATTTGCATCATGAGATTCGAAGATGACTTCTCCCCAACGGTCATAGATGTACAAGGCATAATCGTAGATATCAAACCCTGAGGTAAACACTGGTTTAAATGTCTGATTGTAGGTATCACCATCAGGAGTAAATGTATTTGGCACATAGTAAATCAACTCCTCAATGATTTGAATGACTGAGTAAGCAGTATCTGAACATCCTGCAGGTGAAATCGCTACCAACATCACTTCGTAATTTCCATAAGGACTATTGGTGTAGTCATGGATTGGATCTATATCCGTTGAGTTCGGTGAACTATCTCCGAAATCCCAAACATAATTGCTTGCTCCCGTACTGTTGTTGTTGAAGGAAACTTCCATGTTGTACTCATTGATTGTATTCGTGGATGGAGCAAATGCCGCGTCAGGAATCGCTTCAACACAAACCGCATCGAATATTGTTAAATTAGATACGCAGCCATTTTGTGCAGTCACTGTTAAGGTTACATCGTAACAACCAGGTTGCTCATAAGTGTTCGTTACGGTTGAACATCCAGTTTGTGTAGTACCATCACCCATCGTCCAAACGCAATTCACAGAATTGATTGTATTGTTTGTGAATGTTACCGTCAAAGGAGTGCACCCTAGAGTGGACACCGGACTGAAATCAGCCAATAAATTTGAATTTACTGAGACTGACAATTGATCTGTACCTGTGCAACCCGCTGCTGTAGTTCCTGTTACTGTGTATACCGTAGTGCCTGCTGCAGGTACAAATGGAACATTATTCGTGATGACTGGTGACCACGTATATGTTGCTGCACCCGATCCAGTCAATGTGATTGGCACTCCAGCACAAATGACAATATCATTTCCTGCAATGACTGTAGGCAATTGATTCACTAGGACAATAACTTGGTCTGAAGCAATACATCCATTGGCGTCTGTTCCGGTCACTGAATAGGTTGTAGAACCAATCGTAGGGACAAAAGGTGTCCCGTTGGTTATTGATGGAGCCCACGTGTAGGTTGTTCCACCAGTTGCCGTTAAGGCTACCTGATTTCCATCGCAAACGGAAACATCTGTTCCTGCATTTACCGATGGAAGCGCTGTTGCAGTGACCACTACCTGGTCAGTTGATGTACACCCTGCAGCAGTTGTTCCTGTCACTGTATACGTCGTTGCTCCCAATACTGGTGTAAAGGCAGTTCCATTCGTTACTAAAGGTGACCACGAATAGGTCGTTGCACCTTGTCCAATTAGTGTGACCTGCGCACCAATACAAACCGTTTGGTCTGGTCCACCGATCACTGTTGGAAGTGGATTAACGGTTACAAGTACTTGATCCGTATTGACGCAACCAAGCGCGGATGTTCCTGTTACCGTGTATGTTGTTGTTGCAGCTGGTGCAAAGGCTAAACCATTAACTACAGGTGCTGTCCATGAATATGTTATTGCTCCTGTTCCATTCAATGTTACCGTTTGACCGGCACATACAGCAACATCAAGACCTGCATTTACCGATGGCAATGGATTCACCGAGACAATCACTTGATCCGTAGATATACAGCCATTGGCATCCGTTCCTGTCACTGTATAGGTGCTTGTCGCTGTCGGATTGGCCGTAACGCTTATACCTGTCGTTGCACTCAATCCAGTCGCTGGTGACCACGTATAAGTGCTACCCCCAGTCGCTGTAAGTGTTGTTGAACCGTTGATACAGATAGCTACATCAACACCAGCACCAATAGTAGGTAGTGGATTGACATTGACCACAACTTGGTCTGTCGATGTACATCCAGTTGATGTTCCAGTAACTGTATATGTTGTTGATCCTATCGCAGGAGTAAATGCTGTTCCGTTCGTTACC
>CAIQQH010000074.1 GCA_903873915.1 uncultured Flavobacteriia bacterium
GACCACAGCTGAAATAAATGATCTCTGAACAATCGAGGATTCTCGAGCTTGGCATATTGATAGAAAGAAATGGTTACGAATTTATAACCGCTCTCACGCCATTTTGCTTCAAGTTCCTCTTTACTTAGTGTATTCCACAGTTGCATGCTATGTTTTTTTTAGTAAAAAGTGCGACAAAGTTAGGTATATAGGTCGATATCTGCAATTAAAAAACACCCCGTATCCGCGAAAACGAGTTCCCTTTTCTATCGTATCGATGCCCATTCACATCAAAACTAATTTTTGTATCCCCTTCCACGCATTAAGATTCGGAATATCTTTGACGAGTCAAAATAGACAAGTACACTTATGGACAACAGCACATTTCGAGAACGCATCCGACTAAAACTTTTAGAAGCACTGCCTGGAGAAGTGTCGCATCAGAAAATGTCCCCTTTGAATCGTCCTATAACAAGTGAGGCATTGAAATCAATCACAGATTATCGTGAATCTGCTGTGGCTATTGTTTTGTTTGAATCCAATGATTGCATGGAGTGCGTCTTAACTCAGCGACCAGAATACGACGGAACCCACAGCGGTCAGATAAGCTTCCCAGGAGGAAAAAAAGAAGACTCTGATGAGCATTTAGAGGCTACAGCGCGACGCGAATGTGAGGAAGAAATCGGAGTGCAGCTGACCTTAGAACATTTAATCGGCGCATTAAGTCCTGTTTACATTCCTGTTAGCCGGTTTTTGGTGCTCCCATATCTGTATTTTTTACCAAGCACACCCATTTTCCTACCTGATGCACATGAGGTGGCTGAGATTTTCACCTTTCCCCTGTTTGATCTTAAAAATGAGAAGTTAATTTCGACTATGGATCTGAAGCAGACAAATGGCGACGTCTATCGAAATGTTCCTTATTTCAATTTAAACAACAAAAAAGTTTGGGGAGCGACAGCATTGATTCTCAGCGAAATGAAAGATATTCTTGATTCAATAGATTAAAAACGGATACGCGCAACCCCCATCGCTGCAGAGAAACTATTGGAGTTTTTCATGAAGAAGCTCAATGCATCATAGGAAGAAATACCGAACTCGTAGGCACCATTTTTCAACACAAACTTGATCCCTACAGGAATGTTGCTTTTGTAGATTCCGCCACCAAAATATCCAGCACTCAAGCAAAGCCATTTCGTTGGGCGCAGTTCTCCACCAACACTAAACACCGGATTTGTGATGCTTCCAGGACGCGTTCGGTCGAATGGGGCAACAACATCGACACCAAGCGTAAAGATTTTTCCGAAATCCATGCTTGCACCTACTCTAAAATCCGCGGCATTTTTCAAGATGTATTTTTCTTGACCTTGCAAAGAGAGCATTCCACCGTCACGCAACAATTGATTGATCGACTGAGTGACATTGTAATCGGATAGTCCATTCACAGATACAGTCGTCAAAAGAGTGTCATTTACCTTGTACACATTTCTATTGTAAACCACTTGTCCAATGTTATTTATTGAGGCTGCGATTTTAAGTTTATTGAAAAGGATAGCACTCAGAGAAAGATCAATGCCGTATCCATTTCCCACAGACTTTGGAAAATTTCCAGATTGGGTTATTGTTGATGGATTGAGTGAGGCCACGTTTCCATAATCGATATTGAATCGAGGTGTAACGGACGAATACATGTACAGTCCATTTTCATTCGATTGCATATTGAACATCGCCATCGATTGAATGAACCGACCACCAACACCTCCATAAACAACAAAGACCGAATCTTTACCGAATAATTTTCTGCCATAGCCAAAATTGTAATAGCGATTCCATACCGAGCGAATTTCGGAACCATTGGTAATCGCACTCAACTTCAGCGGAACAGAAATGGAACCTAAAATCACAGCATTGAGAGTGTCTGCGGATAGGTTGGCTGAATTTGCAATCATTGAGGTATCGCCATTGACTGCGATTTGCAATGAGTCGAAATATGATGAGAATTTTCCGCGGAACAGTATATCTGTTGTTTGTTGATTGAATTTAGAATACCATTGGTAGTTTTCTTGAACATTGAAGGCGATGCCACCAAATTTTTCATTTTGATACGCAAACCCAAACCAATTGATATTTAAGAACATCGAAACGCCCGCTTGCGCATAATCTCCTGCAGCTTCGCGTTGAGCATTCCAATCGTAGGGTGTTGGATTTGTTCCCAGCGCTTGATCTTTTACCGCTCCAAAAAATTTCTTCAACTTGTCACTATTCATGGCATCTGAATACACACCAAATCCAAATTCGGTCATACCCAGAGTGGTATGCTTTCCTGAATAACCTGTCCCCCAACCAAGTGCAGACGTATTGATTCCTAAACAGTGGTAGTCGGTTACGAATGTTGTTGCAACACCCTTCCCTACGGCTGAATAAGCAATGCCTTGAGTTTGATTAAATGCAGTGAAAGAACAGAGAATAGCAGTAATAAGCAGGATTGACTTCATATCGATTGTTTAGTTGCACCGAAATTACGGAACTTTTAGAAAACCAAAAAGGGGAACGCATTCTAATGAAACGTGTTCCCCTTTTCGCTAACCTAACCTTGCTAAAACTATAAAACCCACAGAATCAAACTATGAAAATGATTCTGTTCAGCAAAAGTAGTCATTAATTCGGATCAACGAAATTTTTCAGTAAAAAAAAAGAAAAAAATTATCCGAGGGCCACATCGAGTACCATCATCACTAGGAATCCGCCAATAAATCCGAGTACAGCGAGATCGGTGTATTTGTCCCGTTGAGTTTCAGGAATCACCTCTTCCACCACCACAAAAATCATTGCACCTGCGGCAAATGCCAAGGCAAAGGGTAAAATGGGCTCCATATAAATGACAGCAACGGCGCCAATTACCCCAGCAATGGGTTCTACAATGGCCGACAATTGTCCATACCAAAATGATTTAAAACGACTTACTCCAGCTCTCCTAAGCGGCATAGCAACGGCAAACCCTTCAGGGAAATTTTGAATTCCGATACCTATAGCCAATGCGATTGCACCAGCGATACTTGCATCGGGCATCCCATGTGCAGCAGCACCAAACAAGACACCAACAGCGAGTCCCTCTGGAATATTATGAAGCGTAATGGCCAACACCAGAAGTACAGTTTTATGAAGTTGGGTTTTAACCCCCTCCGTTTCATGGTCTGCAAAATTGAGATGTAGATGGGGCAATTTTTTATCTAAGAAAAATAGAAACAAGGCACCAAGTAAGAATCCTACAGCTGCTGGCATCCACGAAAATCCAGGATACATGCGTTCTGACATTTTAATGGCAGGATTCAGCAATGACCAAAAACTTGCCGCAACCATTACTCCACCGGTAAAGCCGAGCATAGCATCCAACCAGGCTCTGTGCATATTTTTAAAGAAAAACACCAAAGAAGCTCCAGCCGCTGTCATCAACCATGTGAAGATGGTTGCTAAAAGTGCCGCCATTACCGGATCAATTTCTTTGAAATATTGCTCTAAAGCATGCATTTAAAATAGTTTATGCAAATATACGTCAAGAGAAAACGAGATTACAAAAGATTAACATTTTAACCAAGTAATTTCCTTGGAGATGTCCATTTTATTAGGAAACTCTCACTATCTTTGCAGCCAAATTTTACAATTTAAAGGACACAATGGCAAGCAACAGAACATTCACCATGTTAAAGCCTGATGCGATCGAGAATGGTCACATGGGAAAAATCATCGATATGATCATCAACGCAGGATTTGAGATCAAAGCAATGAAATTGACTCAACTTACTGAAGAGCAAGCGAAAGAATTTTACGAAGTACATGCTGAGCGCCCATTTTATGGTGAGTTGGTCGAATATATGACATCGGGACCAATCGTAGCTGCAATTCTTGAAAAAGACAATGCTGTTGCTGATTTCCGTGCATTGATTGGTGCAACAGATCCAGCTGAAGCTGCTGAAGGAACCATCCGTAAATATTATGCTGAATCAAAAGGACGCAATGCTTGTCATGGTTCGGATTCAGATGAAAACGCAGAAATTGAATCTCACTTCCATTTCACGGCGGCAGAGATTATTTAATTCTCTCAACTGAAAATTGACTGAGCCGTTCCATTTTGGACGGCTTTTTTTTTTATATCGAACAACCGATGCGTATGATCAATATCATGTGTAGACGGTGAATATATCCCGACACTTGAAGAATCAATCGAACTACACTTTAAAACATGCATCGCATATAAAATTTATGGCGTGGGATAGAAAGTCCAAGTGACTATTCATTGCTATACCAATTGTCTTCGGAAAGATTCCAGTAGGTCTTTGTCTTTTTATCAAGGTCGCAATGAACAATTTCCCAAGTCTCGTTGGCTTTGGCGAACTGGAAGATTTTTAAGCCAAAATCATCTTAAATTGGCTTGAATTGGTTATTTTTGAATGTTAACAAACAGACAAAAATGCACTATTCCCATTCCGTTGAAGAACGCTTTCTTCGTTACGTACAAATCGATACGACTGCGGACCCAAATTCCCCTTCATTTCCTTCTTCAGAAAAGCAAAAAGATTTGGCGCGAATTCTTGAACAAGAGTTAAAGGATTTAGGATTATCACACGTGGAAATGGATCAGTGGGGCTATGTTTTCGGGACGATTCCTTCGAATAGCTCAAATACATCGCTGCCAACAATCTGTTTTTGTTCACACATGGATACAGCACCAGATTGCAGCGGAACAAACGTTAAACCCATTGTTCATCGTAATTACACAGGAGAGCCGATCACATTGCCCGATGATCCAAGTCAAATCATCACCGTTGAGCGCCATTCCTACTTAAAAGAAAAAATTGGTGATGATATCATCACTGCTAGTGGACTGACACTATTAGGAGCTGATGACAAAGCAGGTGTTTCCATCATAATGGATTTGGCGCAATTCCTCATGTCACATTCTGAAATTCCACATGGAGAAATCCGTATTTTATTTACCCCAGATGAGGAAGTCGGTCGAGGTGTTGAACACTTGGATATGTCTAAAGTCAATGCACCTTATGGCTACACCTTAGATGGCGGAACTTTAGGTGACATTGAGGACGAAACATTTTCAGCGGATGCTGTGAAGATTATCATTCACGGAATTAGTGCGCATCCCGGTTATGCTAAAAATAAAATGGTGAATGCCCTTAAAGTGGGTGCACAGTTCATCAGTGCATTGCCTTCAACAGAATGGTCTCCTGAGACAACCGCTGGCAGAGAGGGATTTATTCATCCAGTTTCGTTTGAAGGTGGACTTGAAAAAGCAGAAATAAACTTTATTATTCGTGACCACGACACCTCGAAACTGGTGAGCTATGAAGAACGCCTTGAATCAATATTAAAATCTGTTGTAGACAAATACCCCGGTGTTCATTATGAATACAGCATAACCGAGCAATACCGCAACATGAAAGAGGTCTTGCAACATGTCCCATTTGTAACAGACTATGTCATAGAGGCTATGAAACGTGCTGGTATTACACCGAAACCGGCTATTATCCGTGGAGGCACCGATGGATCAAGACTTTCATTTATGGGGATGCCTTGTCCAAATATTTTTACGGGAGAAATGGCGATTCATTCTAGACACGAATTTGTTAGTATTCAAGACATGCAAAAAGCAGTGAATACACTCATTGAGCTTGTTCAAATCTGGGAAAAACACAAATAGACAATGGACTATTTACAACTCATCAAAGAAATACGCAGTGGCCAGTTTCGGAAGATTTATTTTCTTCACGGAGAGGAGCCGTTTTTCATCGATGAGATTTCCAATGCTATTATTGAAGGGGCCCTCCAAGAACATGAACGCGATTTCAATCAAACCATAATTTATGGTAAAGATGCCGATTCACCAAGTTTGATTGCTGAATTGAATGGCTATCCAATGATGGCAGAGCGACGACTGGTCGTTTTGCGAGAAGCACAAGAGTTTGATAAAAAAATGGAAGAGCTCGCTCCTTATTTTAATTCGCCTTTGGAATCCACCATCTTCGTGGTATGCTACAAATACAAGAACTACGATTCACGCAAAAAACTCGTGAAACTAGCGGAGAAACAAGGACTTGTTTTCAAATCTGAAAAAATTAAAGAGTATTCCCTGGGCGATTGGATTTTGAAATATGTCAAAACCAAGGGATATGGATTGAGTTCGAAAGCATGCAGTCTATTGGTCGAATTTCTCGGAAATGACTTGGGCAGAATTGTCAATGAGGTTGAGAAGCTTACCATCATTTTAGAACAAGGAACTACAATCAACGAGGTACATATTGAAGAAAATATTGGGATTTCAAAAGACTACAATGTCTTTGAATTGACCAACGCACTTTCTGCGCGGGATGTTTTCAAGGCCAACCGCATCGTAAAATATTTTGAGCACAATCCAAAAGCAGCGCACATTGTTGTCGTTATCCCACAAATCTTCAGGTTATTTTCTCAGCTCTTGCGCATCCATTTTTTACCAAACAAGTCAGCCGAAGCTGTTGCTAGTGGATTAAAAGTACATCCCTTCGTTGCCAAGGAACTCCTCCATGCATCAAAACAGTTTGACCCCCGAAAAATTGCGTCGAACATTGCTATTTTGCAAGAGTATGATTTAAAAGCAAAAGGAGTCGGCAACAGTTCCACTTCCCCTGCTGAATTGATGCGTGAATTAATTTTTAGAATGCTCCACTGATGCCTATTTTCTACGACCCGTCAATTACCGGTAAAGAAACATCCTTTACATTAAATGCCGATGAATCGGCACACGCTTGTCGGGTATTACGCATGAAGGAAGGTGATGAACTAACTGTTCTAAATGGGAAGGGGCTCGTGCTGAATGGAAAAATTTCAGATGCTAGTCCCAAAGGGTGTGTTATTATCCCCAAAGAAATTGAACAACATGAATTATCACCACTGAACATTCATATTGCGATTGCTCCAACAAAAAATAGTGACCGCATGGAATGGCTTTTTGAAAAAGCAACAGAGATTGGAATTACAGAAATCACTTTGCTTTCGTGTCGAAATAGTGAACGAAAAAACATTCGGGAAGATCGTTTGGAAAAAATACTTATTTCGGCGATGAAACAATCGCAACGAAGTGATCTCCCCGTTCTCAACCCCATGATCGGTTTGAAGGAATTTATACTTCATCACCCAAATGGGTTAATTGCTCACTGTGAAAAATCAGAAAAAAGGACAATCGCAGACGCATGGACACCAATAAATTGTCCAATATTGATTGGTCCAGAAGGTGATTTTTCTACTGATGAAATTCAATTGGCCTTAACAAGTGGCTATACCCCTATCACATTGGGGGAAAATAGATTGCGCACTGAAACAGCAGGATTGGTTGCTTGTATGCATGCTGTGTTAAAACATCAGGGAATAAGCTCGAAATCATGAAAAAATTATTTCAAAATACAGTATTCATTCTTGGCTTCTTGTGCCTGACCTTTAACGCGTCGAGTCAAGGCACCTATCAATTGGCCGTTTTGAAATATGCTGGAGGAGGAGATTACTATGCAAATCCAACGGCATTGAAAAACCTCATTACTTTCTGCAATCAATCGCTAGGTAGCAACATATCCTCCGATGTACCTTATGTAGATGTGGGAAGTCAAGACCTTTTTATGTACCCAATGGTGCACATGACAGGACATGGAAACGTTGTTTTTTCAGCTGCTGAAGCGGAAAATTTACGCACCTATTTGCTTGCTGGAGGATTTTTACATATCGATGACAATTATGGTATGGATGAATTTATTCGGGTAGAACTGAAAAAAGTTTTTCCCAACAATCCTCTTGTGGAGATTCCCTTCGACCATCCTATCTTTCATCAGAAGTTCAATTTCAATGGACTGCCAAAAATTCACGAACACGATGGCAAGCGTCCTCAGGCCTTTGGTATTTTTGAAGAAGGACGCCTGTTATGCTTGTACACCTACGAAACCGACCTCAGCGATGGATGGGAAGATCCTCAAGTACACAACGACGCACCTGAAAAGCGCAAAGAGGCCTTGCAAATGGGTGCAAATATTCTGATGTATGCGTTTATGAGGTAGTGTTGCCTTCGAGAACCTCAAGCAACAATTCGAAAGCTTCAAGCAACGTGAAATTTTAAGGTGCCGAAGCTGTAATCTTGCGGGCTGAGGCACTCGAAGCCCAAGATCACATCCTTTCTGGCACCTCGACGCCCAACAATTTCATTGATGAACGAATTACCTTAGCAACACTGGCACTCATTGTCAATCGCATCCGTTTGAGATTTTCATCCGTTTCGATTAGGATCGGTACCGTCTGATAAAAATGATTGTAGCTTTTGACCAATTCATACATGTAATTCGCCAATACGGCAGGAGAAAGCGTTTGACCAGCTTCAGCAATGACTGATGGATATTCTGTCAATAATTTTATGACCTCTTTTTCCTCGTCGTTTAAAAGACACTCTTGAATAGTTCCTGCAGAGAAATTGGCTTTTGACAGTAAAGAACAAATGCGCGCGTGGGTATATTGAATAAAAGGCCCAGTATTCCCATTCAATTCGATAGATTCTTCAGGATTGAACAACATCCGCTTTTTGGGATCAACCTTCAAAAGGTAATACTTTAAGCCGCCAAGTCCGATAATATTGAACAAATGTTCCTTCGCAGCATCCGTCATTCCTTCCAAATGTCCTCGTTCACGCGTCATTTCCGTTGCTTTCTCGACGACTTCAGCGATTAAATCATCCGCATCAACAACTGTTCCCTCGCGTGATTTCATTTTTCCTGAAGGCAAGTCAACCATCCCATAACTGAGGTGGGAACAATTTGCCGCCCATGAATAGCCCAATTTCTCGAGAATCAAAAACAACACTTTAAAATGGTAATCCTGCTCATTCCCTACAGTATAAATGATTCCATTCATCTCAGGAAAATCCTTGTATCGATCTACTGCGGTTCCAATATCTTGAGTCATGTAAACTGCTGTTCCATCCGAACGCAAGACCAACTTCTCATCAAGACCTGCATCTGTTAAATCGATCCAAACAGAACCATCCTCTTTCTTGTAGAAAACGCCTTTTTGAAGTCCTTCAACGACGATGTCCTTTCCCAATAAGAAGGTGTCTGATTCATAATAACTTTTCTCAAAATCAACGCCAATAGATTTGTAGGTGACATCAAATCCTTGGTAGACCCAATTATTCATTGTCGTCCAAAGCAAATATACTTGCGGGTCACGGGCCTCCCACTTCACAAGCATTTCTTTTACATCACGCAAAAGTGTGGTTTGATTTTTCGCCAAATCCTTGATTTTATCCTCAATACCGGCGAGGGCTTTTTCGTCCTTGCCTTCTTTGGCTTCTGTCAATCGTTTGAACTCTGCAATAACAGATTCACTGGATGATTCAAAATCTCCTTGTTCCCAGTTTCCAATGATTGACTTTGCTTCGGCATTGAAGTTACGGTCAAATTCCACATAGTATTTTCCAACGAGTTTATCGCCTTTCAACCCAGTATTCTGAGGGGTTTCACGTTCACCTTGATCATTTAACGGAGAAAAGCGTTCCCACGCAAGCATACTTTTGCAAATGTGAATCCCTCGGTCATTGATGATTTGTGTTTTAATGACTTTATGGCCATTCGCCTTTAATATTTCTGCAACAGAATAACCAAGAAAAATATTTCGGAGGTGTCCAAGGTGCAAAGGCTTATTGGTATTTGGCGAAGCATATTCCACCATTAAAAGTGGTTTCGACTCAGGTTTTTTAGACCCAAAATTTGGATCCTTTTGAATGTCCTCGAGTGCATTCACCCAATATTCTGATGACAAATGAATGTTCAAGAACCCCCCGAGCACGTCTATTTGCTGAATGCCTTTAAACTCGGAAATGAGTGCAAGTCGAATTTTCTCTCCAAGTTCTTGAGGCGACGCTTTCAGTGCCTTGACGAAAGGAAAAAGCAATAAAGTCAAATCGCCAGAGACCTCTTTTTTTGTTCGCTGCACTTGCACCATTCCTGAAGACACATCGGTTCCAAAAAGTGTGACACTGTGGTGGAGTAAAAATTCTTTTATTTCGTGTTCCATCTTTTAATTTCGGTTTTCAATGGTGCTCGCTACAGATTCCAATAATCCAAAAGCAAGCTCAGCCATTCTATTCATTTTTTCGTCCAAACAAGGATTTATCTCTACAAATTCAGCACAGATCACACGCTGATCTTCACACAAACCAACTAGAATTTCTTTGGCTTGATCAGGTGTAAGTCCATTTTTCACCGGTGTACCTGTTCCTAATGATGTCAACGACGGATCCATAGAATCAACATCAAAAGAAACATAAAGAATATCACAATCCTTTAAAATACTTAGGGTTTGCTGAACAATTTGAGCTGCTCCTTCCTCATTGACCTGACTTACAGGAATTACCGAAATAGAATGCTGATCAATCAAGGCACTTTCTTGCGTTTCAAAATCTCTTAAGGCAATAAAAACCAAGTCCTTCGCTAAAATTTTTGGGCCAGAGAAACCAATATTCTTCAATCGATCCCAAATGGCTACCGTTTCTTGGTCCACCTCATTTGATTTACATTGCATATTGTCCTCACACAAGGCAATGGCAAGTGGCATACCATGCATGTTCCCTGAAGGCGTTGTATACGGTGTATGCAAATCCGCATGAGCATCAATCCAAACTAAACCCAAACGTTTGTCAGGGTAGGCTTCTTTAATACCCGCTATCGTTCCAGATGCTGAAGCATGGTCCCCTGCCAAAACCAGCGGAAAATGTTCGTCTGAAAGACAGGCAGA
Organism: uncultured Flavobacteriia bacterium; assembly: GCA_903873915.1. Taxonomy (GTDB): domain Bacteria; phylum Bacteroidota; class Bacteroidia; order Flavobacteriales_D; family Crocinitomicaceae; genus M0103. The sequence goes on from CAIQQH010000074.1 coordinate 10,795, forward strand.
AACTTGATTAGCGACAGACGAATAAACGTTCTCAAAACCATTGATTCTTTTGGCAAATGGATGCGTGTCTATATGGTCCAACAACTCGTTTCGATCGGCAATGCGCACCATCGGGTAACGAGCAAAAAAACCATTTCCTTGACTTCGTGCAGCAGCCATCAAAGCATCCGCTCCCAGGGAAGACCCACGAGTACCTGCTGCAATTTCAGATCGATTTATGAGTAAACTTATCTCCTTCTTCATACGTAAAAATAGTCCTCAAAATTAACACAAATACCCGATAGACAAACACGAAAAATGTGTAACCTTCGAATTGATATGCGTTTGCTTTTTTCATCATTGCTGATAAAAAAAATGTACTTTCGGCTTAAATTTCACTTCAATGATCAAGCTATTTTCACTTTTTATTTTCATTGGTTTCACCGCTAAAATTTCGGCACAAACTGCACAAGAATTCGAGAATTTTTCCGGTAAACTCGTCTATTCTGTTACAATCACAGATACTTCGCTTCAAAAAATGATTCCATCTCGACAGATGATTGTTTACACCAACGATACACTTATTCGCATAGAAAACACAACAGATCAACTTGGCTATCAGGTTATCATTAAACACTTGACTTTCAATAAGTCATACCTACTCTTGAATACTCCAATAAACAATTACGCAATCCAGACGGATTACAATGATGGTCAAGAAATCAAATACCCCTACAGCTATACCACAAAGCGTGGAAAGCGGAAAATTTTGGGACTGAAGGCAAGGCGATTAATGGTGAGTCATGAGAATTTCGAAGAACCGCTTGAGTTCTTATACCTTCCACAGTACACTCCGAAATACATCAATACTTTAGAGAATTTCCCGGGACTGCCTGTGCTATATTACATTTCTTCGGTGGACGGAACCTATGAATACCGTTTAATTTCTATTGAAAAAACCACACCAAACCATGATCTTTTTGGAGTGCCCTCAGACTACAAAAGAGTAACTTTCGACAACTTCTTAAACGAGATGTTACAGTACCAGCAGCAAAGCGAGGGAATCGAGATTGAACACGAATGATTCCTACTAACATCGAGGTGTTTATACTTCGGTGAAGACGGTCTTCAGAATCCTCATTGCCGTATCTATCTTCGTACATTAAATTCACCGCATGGCAGAAAACGAGTACCGCGAGAAAGAACGCATCGACGAGGAAACTCAAGAAAAAACTACCGCTAAGCGCACAAAAGCGAAGAAGGAAGGGAAATCAACTGCAGCAAAAGGGGCATTTTCTGCTCTTTCCGGACGCATCGATGCGAAAAAAGTGAAAACTGCTTTTGGTTCACTGCTCATCTTAATGTCATTTTACACCTTTCTATCATGTCTTTCTTACCTGTTTACATGGGCTCAAGACCAAGACCAAGTACTCGATAAATCACTTTTAACTTATCTTTTCGAAAATGATGAAAAACCTGTTGACAATTGGCTAGGTAAATTTGGGGCATGGACCTCTCACCTCTTCATTTTTAGATGGTTTGGTGTCTCCTCTTTCGGAATCTCTTTCCTTCTATTCATCTCCGGGGTTCGGGTGCTCTTTGATGTTGAATTGGTGCCGCTTCGCAAATGGTTTGCACGAACTTCAGTTTTGATTGTTTGGACTTCACTTCTTTTTGGTTTTTTTGCGTCAAACATCAACTACCTAGGCGGAGGATTTGGCTTTTACACCAATGAGTGGCTCGCGATGTCCTTGGGTCGATTTGGCTCACTATCTTTCATACTCGTGATGGGTTACGTCCTTTCCGTAGTTTTATTCAATCCCGACTTTAAAGGGATTTTCAATCGCTTTTTTGGAGGTAAAGAGGAACTCGAAAATTCAACAGCGACTGCCTCAGCCAATAGTTCCGAAAACATGCTTTACGAGGATATTCGCGTTGTTAACAGCATTAAAGACGAAGAAATTGAAGAGGACAACATCACCGAAACCATTCATTTTGATCAAGAGGAAGAAGACGATGTAGAAGAATTCGATGATTCTGAATTGATCATCACCTACAAAGACACAGAATCTGAGGTAAGCGCCTCTTCATTGACGGAAGAAATGGATCTCAGCGACATTGAAGATGAAACGTTCTCTGTAGACATCGTAAAAGCAGAAGAGCAGTTGGACACTGAGGATCTTGATCGTCTAAGAAAAGAATACGGTGACTATGACCCCAAGCTAGATTTAGCTGATTTTATGTTGCCTCCAATCGACTTGTTGAAAGAATATGGAAACGGAGGGGTGACCATCAATAAGCAAGAAATAGAAGACAATAAAAATCGAATTGTCCAGACCCTATCGCATTACAAAATTGAAATTGCATCCATCAAAGCAACACCTGGTCCAACGGTGACCTTGTACGAAATTGTCCCCGCTCCTGGTGTACGGATTTCAAAAATTAAAAATCTCGAGGACGATATTGCTTTAAGCTTAAGCGCTCTAGGCATACGCATCATCGCGCCAATTCCCGGGAAAGGGACAATCGGTATCGAGGTACCGAAATCGAACCCTGAGATGGTAAGCATGCGTTCTCTAATTGCTTCAGAAAAATTTCAGAATTCTGATTATGAACTACCTATCGTTATCGGAAAGACAATTAGTAACGAAACGTACACCTTCGACCTCACCAAAATGCCTCACTTGCTTGTCGCAGGTTCTACGGGACAGGGTAAATCTGTGGGCCTAAACGCCATACTCATTTCGATGCTCTACAAAAAGCATCCAGCGCAAGTAAAATTTGTCTTGGTCGATCCTAAAAAAGTGGAATTGACCCTCTTCAATAGGATTGAACGCCATTACTTGGCAAAACTTCCAGGAGAAGAGGATGCCATCATAACCGATGTTTCTAAGGTGGTAAACACCTTGAATTCACTTTGCATCGAAATGGATGATCGCTATGAATTGCTCAAGGATGCAAGTGTTCGGACAATAAAAGAATACAACACGAAATTTATTGCCCGAAAATTAAATCCCGAAAAAGGACACCGCTACTTGCCCTACATCGTCGTTTTAATTGATGAGTTTGCCGATTTGATCATGACGGCAGGAAAAGAGGTCGAACATCCGATTGCCAGAATCGCGCAGCTCGCTAGAGCCATTGGAATTCACCTGATCGTTGCGACTCAAAGACCTTCAGTAAATGTCATTACAGGTATGATTAAAGCGAATTTCCCAGCGCGCATTGCCTTCAGAGTATTGTCTAAAATCGATTCACGCACCATACTAGATGCCTCGGGAGCGGATCAATTGATTGGACGTGGAGACATGCTCATCTCCAACGGGTCTGAATTAATTCGTCTTCAATGTGGCTTCGTAGATACGCCTGAAGTTGAAGCAATTTGTGCATTTATTGGTGAACAAAGGGCATACCCAGAGGCCTTATTGCTGCCCGAATATGTAGGCGAAGGTGGTGATGGCGGAAGTGATATCGACATGAACGAAATCGACAACATGTTTGCGGATGCCGCACGCATTGTCGTGATCAATCAACAGGGCTCAGCGAGCTTGTTGCAGCGAAAACTTAAGCTTGGGTACAACCGTGCGGGTCGAATCGTTGATCAACTTGAAGGAATGGGAATAATTGGGCCCTTCCAAGGAAGTAAAGCACGTGAGGTATTGTATGGCGACATCGAGTCATTGGATGAGTTCCTGCGATCGAGGGGAATAATTTAGCCCTTACCAACGGCTATTTCATTAGAATCAGTAGTTTTGATGCTCAATGCTGATTCCTATGCGTACTCTTATTGTTCTTGTCACAGCCATTCTTTTTGGCCAATCATCAACGGCTCAACTCAAAAGTCCTGAAGCATTTTTAGGATTCCCTCTTGGTGACCATTTCAATGATCACCATACTGTGGTGGCTTATTTCGAACAGTTGGAATTGAATTCGAATGGAGGACTTATTCTTGAAGAGTATGGCAGAACAAATGAGAACAGACCTTTGGTGGTGGCTTATATTTCCACTCCGGAGAACCTCAAACGGATCGAAGAAATTAAAAAAGCCCATGGTTCACTCGAGAAGAATGAGAACATTGCCATCGTGTGGATGAGTTACAATGTTCATGGCAACGAAAGTTCAGGTACGGAAGCAGCAATGAAAACAGCACATGAACTCCTAACTCAACATCAAGATTGGCTTAAAAACACACTCGTCATCATGGATCCATGCATCAATCCAGATGGACGTGATCGCTATGTTCACTGGTACAATCAGGTTGCCAATTCAACACCTAACCCAGATCCATCTGCGGCAGAGCACGATGAGCCGTGGCCAAGTGGGAGACCAAATCACTACATGTTCGATTTGAACAGAGACTGGGCTTGGTTGACGCAAGTAGAATCACAACAACGCATCAAATTGTACAATCAATGGTTACCTCACGTGCATGTCGATTTTCACGAGCAAGGCATCAATGAGCCCTATTATTTTGCGCCGGCAGCTGAACCTTACCATGAAGTAATTACCGACTGGCAGCGTGAATTCCAAAACGGGCTTGGTAGAAATCATGCCACCTATTTTGACAAACAAGGATGGTTTTACTTTACACGGGAAATTTTTGATCTTCTTTACCCAAGTTATGGTGACACCTACCCTACCTTCAGTGGTGCCGTGGGCATGACCTATGAGCAAGCGGGAAATGGACGCGCAGGCTTAGCCATTCAAACCAACGATGGAGATACCTTGAAACTTTCTGAGCGCATTGCCCATCATCATACAACAGGAATTTCAACCGTTCAGTATTCCTCCATGAAATCGTCCGAATTGATACATTCGTTCAATGATTTTGTCACAAAGAAAAATTACAAATACAAAAGCTACGTCGTCGGTGGGAATTCTGACCATGTTCTTGCCCTAAAGAAACTGCTTGATGCGCATAACATCATCTACTCGTTTGGAACAGGACAAACGATTGTAAAAGGCTTTGATTATGTAAAAAATAGACAGGGTGCAATGATCCCGGGAGTGAATCACCTCATCATTCACACCGATCAACCGAAAGGAACATTGGTCAATGTACTTTTTGAACCGAAAACAAAACTTTCAGACTCCCTTACTTACGACATTACAGCGTGGTCACTTCCATACGCTTACGGACTCGAAGCGATTGCCTCCGAAACCAAAATACAAGGGGTCAAAGTAACTCCAGTATTCGCACCAAACACCGCAGACAATGATGCTTATGCCTACCTTACGGATTGGAACAGTATGAGTGATGCACGATTCCTCACAGATATCTTACAACAGGGCATTCGCGTGCGATTTGCTGAAAATCCGTTTACCTTAAATGGAAAGGAATATGCGAGAGGGACACTGATTATTGCCAAAGGAGATAACTCCTCCAAATTATTCACTGAAACATTGATTTCTATTGCCAATGCACATGAAAAATACCTTACAACAACTCGCACAGGAATGGTTGATCAAGGCAATGACTTGGGCTCCTCCTATGTGAAAATGATTCATACACCAAAAGTCGCTATGCTTTTTGGAGATGCAACATCTTCCTTAAGTGCAGGCGAAACCTGGCATTTTTTCGAAAATGAATTGAAATTCCCTATCACGCAGATACACCCCAATCTATTGGATGCTCAGCAACTCGCACAATTCAACGTACTGATCATCCCTGAAGGCGATGCGTCAATTTTCATGGATGAGGCCACAAAAACGACCCTTCACACCTGGATTTCAAATGGTGGAAAAGTCATTGCCATTGGTGCATCTGCAGCGGGTTTCACAACTGATCAAGGATACGCATTGAAAGTAAAAAGCATTGATGAAAGCAAGGAAGGTGATGCCGAAGAAGTGCATGAACACCCACACATCAAATACAACGAGCAAGAACGTGAATACATCAAGCAGACCATAACAGGAGCCATTTTTCGCTGCACTGTAGATCACACAAATCCTTTGGCATTTGGGTATACCGGCGATTATTTCACACTTAAATTAAGTGCGGATGGCTATGATTGTTTTAGTGATGCCGCAAATGTGGTAACACTTCCAGAAAAACCAGAACTTATCGCTGGATTTGCAGGATGTGAAGCATTAAAAAATCAGCCAAAAACTCTGGTTATTGGTCAAGAAAATATTGGGAACGGATGTATCATTTATATGATCGACAACCCATTGTTCCGCGGATTCTGGGAAAATGGAAAACTCTTCATGGCAAATGCCATTTTCTTGAGCAATCAGTAATTAGCGTTGAGAGACTTTGGTCTGAAAGAGGTTCAGGTTAAATCCCAATCCTGCCGTGAATAAAACCTCACCAAGATATGCCGACCCCGTATTCAAGCCCCGGTAATACGTGTGTGTATACGCCACATCAGCGAAGAAATTAAAGTACTTCCACACAAAAAAGGTGGAACCAACATGCAACGCAGCTGATGGACATGCTTTTACCAGTGGATTTAATTGAACACTACCTACTGGTTTTATTACGGCCATTCCTGGCTGAAATCCAATGTGCACATCCCAGTTCTTTTTATTGAAATGGTAAAACGCTCCGAAATAAACACTCAGATTCCGTCCGTAGCGCCATGTTTCTTGCGATGCCTTTGATTGACCATCCACATACCACAATACGTCTCCCCTAAAACTCAACTTGCGGCTCGTATACACTTCGGAAAAACCTGAAAAATAGACGTTTCGCATGGGCTGACCAACCATAAGCCCTGGAGTTATACTCCCCGTGGCTTTAATCAAGCCTGGACCGATGAGATCTTGAGAAAATGAAGTACCCACCACAAACATACATGCCGCAATAACGAATCCTCTTACCATAAGTCTGCAATTTTATAATTGATACTTGCATTGAAGAGCAAATGTCCCTCTAAGGTGCCACCCTTCTCCTGATGAAAAACCACTTGACCATTCACATATTCTTCATGAATGTCTGTTCCCAAATGGATCATATACTGGCCAACCAAAGAAAGGTCGAGTCGGTCTGTGAGCTTGAGATGTACACCGATTCCACCCTGAATTGCCGAACTCCAGCGCTCCATGTAATTGTTGCGGTTGGCATTTTCTTGCAGTTTAGTATAATCGAAACAATGTCCAGCTAAAATATACGGACGGGCAAAAGGCATTTGATTTTTTAAAGGATAAAACAAGACACTCCACCCAATGTGGTAATCTGTTCGATTAGCAAAATCACCCGCATTCTCTGTGATGTAATCAAAAAACCAATCTGTATTCACCGATGCTGCAGGCTGCAGTCTGAATTGCCCTCCAATTCCGAAGCCCGTGCCCGATGCGAGCGCATTGGTTCCATTAAACCCACTCAAGGTTGTGCGAACCCCTAAGCTAAAGAGTCCGCCTGACCCATTGCGAAGTGGTAGTTGTTGTGCCCATACACTTGTGTAACACAATAAAAACGCGATGATCAACCTCATTATGCCTTGTTTTTGATTTTAACCTGAACGGAATAAATTGTGAAATAAAACAAAAAATGCAGCCCTAAGACTGCATTTCAAAAATTATTCTTCTGAGAACCGTTCGATGACTTGTTGGGTTACTCCCGTATTTGAGAATCCACCATCGTGGAATAAGTTCTGCATCGTCACATAGCGCGTCAAATCTGAGAACAAAGTCACACAATAATCTGCACAAGCACTTGCATCAGCATTTCCTAGAGGCGACATCATGTCGGAAAAAGAAATGAATTCAGAGAATCCTTTCACCCCACTGCCAGCTGTTGTCATTGTTGGCGACTGAGAAATTGTGTTCACACGCACCTTTTTGTCCATACCGAAATGGTACCCGAAACTTCGCGCTATTGATTCCAAATAGGCTTTATTGTCTGCCATGTCATTGTAATCAGGAAAAACACGTTGTGCAGCAATATAGGTCAAGGCAACGATCGAACCCCAATCGTTCATGGCATCCAATTTCTTCGCTGTTTGCATTACTTTATGAAAAGAGAGTGCCGAAACATCCAATCCTTTCATGGTGTAATCATAATTTTCACTCGTATAATGATTTCCCTTTCGGACATTCACCGACATGCCTATTGAATGCAAGATAAAATCGATTTTTCCTCCAAGGATTTCCATGGATTCGCTAATCAATTTCTCCAAATCTTCAACACTTGTCGCATCTGCAGGAATAACTTTCGATCCTGTTTTTTCAGCAAGACCATTGATTTCGCCCATTCGCATCGCAATTGGAGCGTTTGTCAAAACAAAACGAGCACCTTGCTCGTGCGCTTTCTCTGCTACATGCCAAGCAATCGATTGACTATTCAATGCGCCGAAAATTATTCCTCTTTTTCCTTCTAGTAAATTGTTTGCCATCGTTCTAATTATTTAGACAAATGTAAAAAGAAACTTTTAACGAGCGTTTTCCTAAAAGTTTACGCATTTGCCGACCGAGAATTTCTATTTTCGCAAACCAATGATTGACGTCTCCCTATGAGGAAAATATTTCGCAGCAAGTGGATTAAAATCCCGTTCTATTTCTTTTTAGTCGGCTTCGCGTTGATTGGTTTTTTTCTGACCGCAAGTTATGCTGCAATTATGCTTCGTTTGACAGATGAAGGTGGTTCAGTTGATTCAAATAACCGGTACTTCTCTGGGATCAATAGCCAATACAATCAATCGTTTAAAGAAGACATCTCCAAGGTAACCTTTCGCCATCACGATGCCCTACATCGCATACTCATTCTCAATTCATATTACCCAAAAAATGCTGAATACATTTTAGCGGCATATAAAAAAGGAGTTGATGAACATGAAATCATGCGCATGATCGATGCGGTCGACATCGAACTGAAGAAAGACAAACGCTACATGGCAGATGTGAAGAAACACCGCTCAAGCCGCCGAAATTTCAAACGCCAATACACGCACAAAAGTGCTTTTGAATGGATGAATATCGCTGAATGGGGAGTCTTCAAGGAGGCAGTGGTGAAAGACAGAGCCCTAATTGATTCTGTTGCTTCCCTTACGGGTGTTGAAGGGCGATTGATTGTTTCGTGTCTAGTTGGTGAACAAATCCGCTTGTTCAATTCAAACCGCGAAGCGTATAAACAATGGATTGGTCCCTTGAAGATCTTATCCGTAGAATCGCAATTCTCCTTTGGGGTTACTGGAATAAAAGAGCATACGGCACAAAACATCGAGAAATACTTAAGAGAAACTCAAAGCGACTATTACTTAGGGAAAAAATATGAGTCCCTACTGGACTTTTCATCGGGCGACCCTACCTCGGAGCGCATTAGCCGATTGACCTCGTTCAGGAACCATTTTTACTCGTACATGTACGCCGCTTTATTTTTGAAACAAGTGAAGGTTCAATGGGAACGGGCGGGATTTCCAATTGAAAATCGTCCGGAAATTCTGGCTACACTGTTTAATGTGGGATACATACAGTCTGTACCGAAAAAGAATCCCCGCGTTGGAGGCTCAACCATACGCATTAAAGACAAAGCATACACCTTTGGGGCGGTAGCCTATCAATTTTATTATTCAGGTGAATTATTGGAGGTTTTTCCGTTTGAAAAGAAGAAATTTGATTGGAATGAAAATATTTAAAAATACAATGACCCTTTTGTGCTTCATTCTCTTGGCACACTTAAGCTCTGCACAAGCCGCTGTAGACAGCTCTTATTTTGGAAAAAACCCATATGAATGGGACACATTGGCCGATGGCCTTTTGTATTGTGTTGTTGATGCCCCACAGAAATCAATTTTGGGGGATTCAAAAATTACCATTGTTCGCATTACTCCAGCTAAAATGGAATTTTCATTGCTTACTGCAACAGAATATGGACGTTCGAGATCTGTATGTGAATGGGCGGATACCTTTGATTTAAACGTGGTTCTTAATGCTGGAATGTACGAACTTTCCAACGGCTTAATCAATCGTGGCTTCATGAAGAATTATGGCCATCACAACAATGCACTTCTTCGCGAGAACTACAATTCCATGATCGCCTTGAATGCCAAAGACAGCAGTGCCCATGATTTTTGCATCATCGATCTTCAATGTGACCCGTGGCATACCGTGAAAGACGATTACCATTGCTATGCACAAGGACTTCGTATGATAGATTGCAATGGTACCGGAATGGGTTGGAACAAACGTTACCAGTCATGCAGTATGATGGTGGCCGCTGCAGATGCTTTGGGCAACATTTATTATATCTATTCGCGTTCTCCCTATACCCACAATGAAATGATTCGCTTTATGCTCGGGATGCCTTACGGACTCACAAATGCCATTTACATTGAAGGAGGTCCTGAAACAAGTTTATACATTCGCACAGGGAACCGAGTCATTGAAAAAGTGGGAAGTTATGTTTCTCAAACCTATCCCAACGACAACAACATGAACTTCTGGGCTTTGCCAAATGTCATAGGCATGAAATTAAAAAAGTAGAGTGACATGTGGTGAAGAGTTGGCCCGAGAACTGGAAAATCCTCTCGGAACTTTTCATCCTTCATCCTTCATTCTTATTATTAGGACAACAATGATTCGTAATTCGTAATTCTTAATTCTTAATTCTTAATTCTTAATTCTTAATTCTTAATTCTTAATTCTTAATTTTTCATTCTTAATCCACCTCCAATTCTAGCCCATCATAGGCCACAAAGACATTCGGTGGCAAAGAAGACATGATTTCCTTGTGAGTGCCAAATAAATGTGAAATGTGAGTCAAATAGGCCTTTTCTGGCTGTATGTCATTGATGAATTCCAACGCTTCCTCCAAATTGAAATGTGAAATGTGTTCCGATCGGTGCAATGCATTTACAATCAATACTTTCGTACCGCGCACTTTATTTCGTTCCTCTGGAGATATGGTTTTTGCATCGGTGATATAGGTAAAGTCGCCAATTCGGTAACCAAACACTGGCATCTTATAATGCATCACTTCAATGGGTGTGACGATTGGCCCATCGGGGAGGCGAAAAGTTTTATTTTCTATCAAATGAATATTCACCGATGGAATTCCAGGATACCTCTCACCTGAAAAGACATACCTGTATTCTCTTTTTAATGCTTCCGAGACCCGATTTGTGCAGAAAATTTCCATGTCCCGTTCTTCGCGGTGATTGAACGCGCGCACATCGTCCATGCCTGCCAAATGGTCCTTGTGTTCGTGGGTATACAAGAGCGCTCTGAGACTTTTAATTTTTGACTTAAGGATTTGCTGTCTGAAATCTGGTCCCGTGTCAATCACAAAATTGTGTCCATGCCAGCTGATGAGTATGGATGAGCGAAGACGCTGGTCTTTTGCTTCTTGGCTGGCACAAACATAACATTCACAGGCAATTACGGGCACACCTTGCGAGGTGCCAGAACCTAAGATGGTCACCTTAAACTTAGTGCTCATAAGTAGATTTTGAGCGAAAAAGTTGAACCCCGTAAACACCCCAAGCAAGCATCATCAGCAATCCACCAAGTGGTGTGATCGGACCTAAAAACTTAAGTTTCATGCCCAACACATCTTGCATAGCAAGAAAATAAATGGAAACAGAAAACAAGAGCACCCCGATCAATAAAAGCCGAAAAATCGTTTTAAGTTGAAATTGATGCCGGTCCGCATTCAAGCCAAGAATCAACAAGCCGAGACCGTGAATCATTTGATAGCGCACACCCGTTTCAAAGGAAACAAGTTGTTCTTCCGTTAAAATTTCCTTCAACGCATGCGCGCCAAAAGCGCCTAACAAAATGGAAATGAGAAGCAGAATAGTTCCCGTTAATGCGATGGTTCGATTCATTTTTGTTCGTTTAGAGATAATGTATAATTCAAAACTTCACGCCAACCTTCCCAAATCCCATAGTCGCCGATTGTTTCGTTGTGCCAAACACATAAAAAATCTCCACCGAATTTTTGAATTTCCTGGTAGAGTTTCAATATGGTTTCCTTTGCTTCATGCGGCGACAACTTCATGTATTCGTTCAAGGTCCCGTCCATGTAGGCAAAAGGATGCACGATGAGATTGGTGGGTTTGTTTTTCGCTAGGTCAAACCAATGGAATGGCCTTGCTGTACCAGCTCTAAACCCAACATTTTCTGCAAATCCCATGGTATAATCATGCTGGATTCCTTGTTCAATCAAAATAGGGTACGTCACTGAAATTTTAAGCTTTAAAAAGTGCTGACGAGAATGTTCGACGGGTTGCAAAATGATTTCCTCCAAGCGTTCCTTTTCTTCGTGCAAATAATATTCATAGCTATTCGATTTATAGCTTGGATGTATGCCTACAATGCACGATTCAGACATTGTTTTGATTAGGGCCTGATGACGTGGGTCTTTATGAGAAACATTTCGGTCAAATTTCGCATAATCGCCCAACAACCAAAACATACGAACGGCGAATCCAGCTTTGCGAACAGCAAGAATATCTTCGAATGTATCGTAGGGATCTTTTTTATCTCCTTTTGTGACATCTCTACGTTCTAAAATTCGGTGTCGATCTCCTTTTATGATATCTCGAGCACTTGAAACCCATTTTCGAAACCCATTTTTCCATTGATACGCATACACGTTATCAATATCAAAGGTTGGAATAATTTCAACATCGCTTGAACGATTCCTGAATGAAATGAGTTCCTTTCGATCAAGAAATCGCAGAAAATCTACGGCCCAGCGATCGCACATTGCCTTCTCAATCCATCCAAAACGGTGCAAAACACTGCGTTCCAAAGGAAATCGGCCATGTCGATCTTCGAAGGTACTTGTGAACTCTTCCATTCGTGAAAGCACATAAAAGATGGAAGCCAATGGATCAACAACTTTGTTGAAGGATAGACACTCTTCGTCTTCGAAAGTGCCATTCCCTATTTCATAAATAAGCACCTCCTCATCAAAGAGAACCGTTGAGGGCTTAACTTGTTGTTCCTTAGAAAAATATCGTTCAGAATAGTTGATTTTCGCCAATGGCGAGGAAATAAAATATTGACCGTCGTTCGTTAATGAATAGCTTAACCCACGTTCCTTAAAAACAAAGTCCAAGGTGTAGATTAATCGTTCCGATATTTCATCAACATATATAAGCATCCTAAAGCTCTTCCATGATTTTTCGGCAAATAAACTCTGCTGCTTTCCCGTCTCCATAAAATTCCGGAAAACTTTGTTCAGTTTGGGTGGTCAATTGGACATAGGCATCTAAAATTTTGTCTTCTGATGCACCAGTCAAGATGGCATTCCCGTTTTTAACGATTTCAATCCACTCCGTTTGCTCTCGCAAAATAATGCACGATTTCTTAAAAAAGAATGCCTCCTTCTGAAGTCCTCCACTGTCCGTGATGATCAGTGAAGCGCTTTTTTCCAATGCAATAATATCCAAGAAACCTGCGGGTGGAATAATGATAATCTGATCATTACCGATGACCGACTGATACAATTCTGGAGTCAGTTGATTCTCCAACATATTTCTTGTTCTTGGATGCAGCGGAAGAACAATTGTTTGCTTATACTTTTCACTCAATTGAATGAGTGCCTTGAAAATACCCTGAAGATTCGATGAGATATCTGTGTTGGAATCCCGATGAACAGTCACTAGAATAAATGATTTACTTTCCAGGCTCAAGGATTTCAAAAGTGTGGATGAACGAAATGACAAATCAGAAAAGTGAAGACTATTGTCGTACATCACATCCCCACAATGGTATATTTTGGGGTGATCTGCACTTGCCTTTTCATTGTGATCAAAAGTAAAGCCCTCACGCTTTAGGTTCTCTAGACCCGTCACAGTTGGTGAAAAGAGCAATGTTGACATGTGGTCACATGCGATGCGATTCACTTCTTCAGGCATCCATTTATTGAAACTTCTTAAGCCTGCTTCAACGTGCACAACAGGGATGTGAATTTTTATTGCGGCGAGTGCTGCGGCAATGGTAGAATTGGTGTCGCCATAAACGAGAACGGCATCCGGTTTTTCCTTCACAAAAATTGTTTCCAATCCTTCAATCATACGTGCCGTTTGCATGCCGTGTGAAGCACTTCCAACATTCAAGTTGTAATGGGGCAATGGGATATCCAATTCATTAAAAAAGACATCCGACATGTTTTCATCATAGTGCTGACCCGTATGTACAATAATCTCTTCAAGTAGATTCTTGAATGGGCCTTTCACAGCGCGACTTATCGCGGATGATTTAATGATTTGAGGACGTGCACCGACAATAGTAATAATGCGTTTCATGAGCTAAAATTGATTCAATCAAAGTATTCCTTGATCAGCGAAGCTAAAATAACCATTATCGGCGAAAATGAGGTGATCCAAGATGGGCAAATCGATAAAGCTTCCAAATTGAACCATTTTGCGCGTCAAGCTTTTGTCGCTATCACTCGGAAAAAGTTGCCCACTCGGATGGTTGTGCACGAGGATCATTCCATGTGCACTGTTTTCTATCGCCGCTTTAAAAATCATTTTTCCATCGGCAACGGTTCCGGATAAGCCCCCAGAAGAAATTTGAACGGTACGAATTTCCTCATTGGCGCGATTCAATAAGATGGCATAGAACTCTTCGTGGGACAAATCTTGTAAATATTGCCGCATGTGGTCATATACGATTTGAGAAGAAACAATGCGTATTTTTTTGTCCACGGCCTGGTCTTTTCTTCGTCTGCCCAACTCCAAAGATGCCACTAATGTGACTGCTTTCGCTGGGCCAATGCCATTTATCTTACAGAGCTCATTCACGGTGAGCCGTGATAATTTCGCAAGGTCATTCCCTGCCATGGTGAGGCATTCTTTTGCGAGATCCAAGGCTGATTTTTTTGTAGATCCGGTAGCAATTAAAATGGCCAATAGCTCAGAGTCAGAAAGTGCTGATCTTCCTTTGCTTAACATCTTTTCGCGTGGCCGGTCATCTTCAGCCCACGACTTGATGGATAGGTGGTTTCTCATAAATTCAGTTTAGGTACTTGAAGATACAAAATTGAACAATTGCTTGCTTCATTGTTTTTAAGTATAATTTTGCGGAAGATAGATTATGGACTCACTTACTCAAATTGTCCTCGGAGCTGCAGTGGCAGAGGCCGTGGCTGGACGAAAAATAGGCAACAAAGCACCACTCTGGGGTGCCATTGCCGGAACAATCCCCGATTTAGATGTCATTTTTAGTGGCTTATACCACCCTATCGATGGTGCCCTGGTGCATCGTGGACTTTCCCATTCCCTGCTTTTCGCTTGCTTCATGGCTCCGATACTTGGCTGGCTTGTTCATACACTTTATAAGAGAAAATACGAACGAAAAATGTGGATTAGCCTCTTCTTCTGGGGGATTATTACCCACCCCATGTTGGATATGTTTACGAATTATGGGACTTCGTTTTTTTGGCCATTCGACCTGCGCATTAAATTCAACACGGTATTCATCATTGATCCATTGTATACACTACCATTTATGATTTGTTTGATCATAGCCATGTTCAAAACACGAGAGAGTATCTCCCGTAGAAAATGGAATAATGGTGGACTCATTTATTCGACAAGCTACCTGCTTTTCGGGGTAATCATAAAGTTGATTATTTTGGGAAATGCGAATACCTATTTTGCCGAAAGTCATTTACAAACGCGAAACGCCATGGTGGCTCCCATGCCATTCACTAGTTTTTATTGGATGATGCTCGCTGAAGATGATACGAATTATTACGTCGCCTACAAATCCATTTTCTACGAGTTTAAGCCGAAAGAGGTAGACACCATTCCAAAACATCAAAAAGAATTGCGCCAATTGAAATGGCCAGATAAAAATTATTCCAAGCAGCTCAAATTTATCTCCGATGGCTACTATACAACAAGCTCAGAAGGAAATGACTTTTATTTTTATGACTTGCGTTTTGGCTGTGTGTCAAAAATTACGGGAGGCGCAAAAACTACCCCAATCATGGGCTTTAAAATGGTTGTTGACAATGGGATTGTGCAAAAAACAACTAGGTTCGTGCCTTCTCGCGCCCTGAAGGACTTTAACTTTGGACTCTATTTTAACAAGATCTTTCATCCATGAGAAAATATTTCATTTTACCAAGCCTCCTTGTTACGCTTTTTTATAGCTGTGCTCAAACATCGAATTCAGAGAAAAAAACTGAAAAACGCATTCAGCCCGAAGTTCAGAAAGAATTTAAACTCAGTGATTTCCTGACAGACAACAAGGATCTTGATGCCGAGGTAGAACGCGTATTTTCACAACTTGACGACACGGCAATTGTGGCACAACTCATCATGCCCGCGGTGGGTCGCTTAGGTCAGACAGAAGCTACGATTAAAGCGCACATTCGTCAACGCATCATCGGCGGTGTATTGATGCTCAATGGAAGCAAAGAGGAGTTCACTGCATGGATTAAAAATTTTGAGCAAATGAATGACACGCTTGGCAACCTGCCTTTCCTTTACAGTGCAGACGCCGAACCGAGCTTGGTCAATCGGAAAATTATAGGATCCACTCCAGTTAAGAAAGCCAATGAAATGGTCAACATTGATGAAGTACGCGAATATGCCGATTTGATTTCAAAGGAGTTGAATGCCATTGGAATCAACTACAACTTCTCACCAGTGGTGGATATGTCGCCCAACAAAACCGTTGGATTCAGAAGCTTTGGTGCTATTCCTGCAAACATCATCCCGTGGTCAGATGCTTTCATTCAGCAAACACAATCGCACAATATTTTGGCTACAGCGAAACACTTTCCCGGCCATGGGCTCGTAAGCGGGGACACACACAAATCACTGCAAATGATCGATGGTGAATTGAAAGAAATTGGCAATTATCCTGAACTCATTAAAAATGGTGTATTGTCCATCATGGTGGCGCACATTGGCGTAACGAACAATCCGACCTACGATACCAAAGGCATGCCCGCGACAACTTCAGAAACAATCGTTACGACACTTCTACGCGGAGAGTTTGGATTTAAAGGACTGATCGTCACCGATGCGATGAACATGGGCGGTGTGGCAAGCATACCTAACTGTGAAGAAAAGGCAATTGCTGCGGGATGTGACATTGTACTTATGCCTGTCGATGCGAAAAAAGCACATGCCGACATTCTCAAAAAATACCGCTCTGATGCTGCATTCAAGAAAAAAGTGGATGCCGCGTCTAAGCGAGTTATCCGAATGAAAATCGCTCTAGGACTGCTTTAATTTACCTTAATTTCAGCAGCCATTGCTTTGGCTTTTTCGACCAATTCAACCGTGGATTCCGTACCATAAGTCAAGGCAACAGCCATTCGTCTATAAGGTCTTGTGCTTGGTTTTCCAAAAATTCTAAAATCCGAATTGGTATAACTTGCTGCTTTTTCCAATCCACTAAAAGTTGGCCATTCATTGCTCTCTTTCGTAGCTAAAACCACAGCGCTTGCCCCATTCCGTGTGGCAACAATTTCTGGAATAGGCAATCCAAGTACAGCGCGCGCATGCAACTCAAATTCTGAAAAATTTTGTGTTCCTGCTAAAGTCACCATTCCAGTATCGTGCGGCCGAGGTGAAAGTTCAGAAAAGTAGGCGCCTTCCTTTGTAATGAAAAACTCAACCCCCCAAATACCTGCTCCACCAAGAGCTTGTGTCACACGAGCCGCCATTGATTTGGCTACCTCTAAATGTTCTGGATTCATGACTTGCGGTTGCCAACTTTCTTGGTAGTCCCCGCGTTCTTGACGATGTCCGATGGGAGGACAAAAGAGCGTATCCCCATTTTTTTGAGTGACAGTAAGAAGCGTTATTTCATAGTCAAAATCAATAAATCCTTCCACGATGACCTCTTTCAAATCTCCACGTGAACCTTCCATGGCATAGTTCCATGCTTTCTCAATATCCTCTTCCGTGCGAATCACTGATTGCCCCTTGCCAGAACTTGACATCAAGGGTTTTACAACGCAGGGCATTCCCGTAAATTCAACACCTTTCTTTAATGCTTCAAAGCTTGTTGCGTAACGATAAGGCGCTGTACGAACACCAACTTCAATGGCCGCCAAATCTCGGATTGCTTTTCTGTTCATCGTAAAATTTGCGGCTTTGGCGCTTGGCACAACTTGAATCCCTGCCGCTTCGTAGTCATAAAAACGCTCCGTTCGAATGGCCTCAATTTCAGGGACGATGAGATCCGGCTGATGTTTTTCCACAATTCGATCTAAGGCATCACCATCTAGCATGTTAATCACTTCAAAGGCATTGGAAACCTGCATCGCTGGCGCTTCCGCGTAGCTATCTACAGCAACAACATACTGTCCAAGTCGTTGACATGAAATCACAAATTCTTTTCCAAGTTCACCTGAACCCAACAGCAGTATCTTTTTTCTCATGCTACAAAGATAATCATTGATTAAAAACCACATATTTTCGACTGATATAAAAGGAAACGACATCAAAGGGTCAAGAAGATTAATAATTTCTTAACTTTGCACATATGCTTAACCCTGCTATTCTTGAAATACTTCTTGGCTTTGAGCCTATTACACTCTCCGAAATGGATCGTGTGAAGTTGATGAATCGCGTAGACACCAAATTTGCATTCTCCTTGCAGCAATTTCTTCAGTTTCTTCCTGAATTATCTGCTGCCTATAAAATTTTAGAAATCGAAGATACAAGAACCCCATTTTACGAGAGTTTGTACTTTGACGACGAACGATTTTCATTCTTCCAAGACCATCACAACGGGCGAACCAATCGATTTAAAGTGCGATTTAGAAAATATGTTGAATCGAATTTGACCTTTTTAGAAATCAAGCACAAATTCAAAGGACGCACCAACAAGAAACGCATTCGGGTGGAAAGCATACCAGATCAAATGGAAGCCCAGCATATTGATTTCATTAAGAGCGTCATTCCAAAGGAGGTCGATTTGAAAGCAGTCATGTGGAATTCTTTTCATAGAATAACCTTGGTGAATAAAATTGAAAATGAACGTTTGACCTTAGATTTCGACCTTACGTTTCGTTGGGAAGAAAAAACTGAGAAATTCGATAATGTGATCATCGCTGAACTTAAACAGGAAACGGTAAACAGAAATTCTGCTTTCTTTGCATTGATGAAAACAATAAATATTCGTCCGTACCGATTGAGTAAATATTGTATTGGATCCATTGAATTGTACGGCGGAAGCCGATTGAAATTTAACCGTTTTAAGAAAAAACTTTTAACCCTAAAAAAAATAAATACTGATGCTGCCTAATTTCTTACTTCCTCTCTCCAAAACCAACTTTCTTGGTCTCACACTTTTTAGTGATGACGCCTACGCCTTGCTTCTTCGCTTGGCAGTGAATATGATTGTTTTAACGATCCTAATTCGTTTTTTCTACTACGAGAAAACACGTCGTAAAGACTATTTGTTTACCTATTACCTCATAGGCACGATTACATTTTTCTTGTGTTTCGGATTAAAGAAACTTGACATTGATACAGGAATGGGTCTAGGATTATTTGCCATCTTTGGAATTATCCGCTACCGTACAGATGCCATTGAAATTAAGGAGATGACTTACCTCTTTTTAATTATTGGTGTTAGTGTGGTGAACTCTTTGGCTTCAAAGCAAATCAGCATTGCCGAAATGGCGATTATTAATATTTCTGTGATGTTATTGACGTATGTCCTTGAGTATCGCTGGTTGGTAAAACATGAGACGCGCAAAACGATCAATTACGAGCGGATTGATTTGATTCGTCCAGAACAGTACGATGAAATGAAAGCAGACTTAGAAAAGCGAACTGGAATAGCCATAAATCGCTTCGAAATTGGAAAAATTGACTTCCTTACAGACACGGCTCAAGTTCGAATTTTCTACTTTGCGGATGACCAAGAATTTTCAGATTATTCAGCAAACTAAATCAACTCTTCCCTAAAGATGAAAGTGCTGAAGTACTTGCTCCTCCCCTTTTCACTCGTGTATTGGATGGCTGTAAGTCTTCGAAACTTCTGTTATTCTACTGGGATCTTCAAAACGCATACGATTGCCGCTAAGTCCATTTGCATTGGCAATCTTAGTGCTGGCGGGACAGGAAAGACGCCTATGACCTTGTTTTTGGCTGAGCATTTTTCAAAAACGAGAAACATAGCCATTTTGAGTCGTGGTTATGGCAGAAATTCAAGTGGATTTATCAAGATTGAACGCGAAACTGCTGCTGAAATTGCTGGTGATGAATCAGCGATGTATGCCAAAAGAAACCTGGAAAATACACGCGTTTTTGTCTGTGAAAAGCGTGCTTACGGAGTAAAAAAAATTATAGCTATTTACCCATCTACTGATTTGATCTTATTGGATGACGCGCTTCAGCACCGAGCAGTCACTGCAGGATTTACGCTTATTTTAACGGATTACAGCGCACCATTTTACCACGACTTGCCATTGCCCGCGGGACGCTTACGTGAATCCAAAAACGGAAAAAACCGAGCAAATGCTATTGTTGTAACGAAATGTCCTGCAGCATTAACAGCTGCTGAAAAAAATCAAATTGAACAAAAGATAAACACACCAAAAATTCCTATTTACTTCGCTTCCATTGCTTATTCCGTTCCAGTATCCATTGGTAAACAAATCGAATTTTCAGCGGCCAAACGTGTTCTACTTGTCACTGCTATTGCAGATGCCTCATCACTCATCGCTCATTTCAGCGGTACTTTCGAAGTGATTCATCTTTCATTTCCCGATCATCATCCATATACCGACAACGACCTAATCAAGGTTCACCAAAAATTTGATACTTTTGCATCTGATGAAACAGCTATTGTCACCACCGAAAAAGATTTGGTGAAATTGGCTGATTTATCTTCAGAGGCAACGATGAAGAGCTACCCATGGTTTTATCAACCAATAAGGGTTTCTATTGATCGCAAAGATGAATTTTTAGAACAATTGAATAGCTATGTTGACACAATTTAAAGAGTCTGTTGATTTTATCAAATCAAAAACATCAGTACAACCAACAATCGGTATCATTTTAGGAACTGGACTAGGTGGACTTGTTAAGGAAATTTCCATCATTGATGAGATCCCTTACGACACCATTCCAAATTTCCCTGTTTCAACTGTGGAAAGCCACTCCGGCAAATTAATTTTTGGCGAGTTGGGCGGAAAGAAAGTAATGGCCATGCAAGGTCGCTTTCATTTCTATGAAGGATATACCATGCAACAGGTTACTTTTCCAGTGCGCGTTATGAAGTTAATGGGGATAGAACGCTTGTTTGTATCGAATGCTTCAGGAGGTGTAAATCCAGACTTCGAAGTGGGTGAAATCATGATTCAGGATGACCACATCAACCTTTTTCCAGCACATCCACTCATCGGTAAGAACTTTGATGAATTAGGTCCACGTTTCCCCGACATGAGTGAACCTTATGATCACAATATGATTGCATTGGCCAAAGACATTGCGAAAGAAAATAACATCCGTGTTTCAGTTGGTACCTATGCCGGTTTAACTGGTCCAACACTTGAAACACCTGCGGAATACAGTTACGTTCGAGCTATTGGCGCCGATGCGGTTGGAATGTCAACTGTTCCAGAGGTAATCGTTGCAAGACACATGGAAATCCCATGTTTTGCCATTTCTATTATTACGGATCTTGGCGTACCCGGGAAAATTCACAAAGTGAGTCTTCAAGATGTGATCGACGTGGCAAGTCGTCAAGAGCCAAAGATGACGATCATCATGAAAGAATTAATCTCTAGAATATAAACATGGAGTCATCCATTCGCGACAAGTACGAAGTTGTCATAGGCCTTGAGGTGCATGCACAGATGCTCACGAAGTCAAAGGCGTATTCCAACGACATCAACGAATACGGTTCACAGCCCAATTCAAATGTGAGCGTGATTACACTTGGACATCCGGGTACACTTCCGAAGATGAACAAGAAAACCATTGAGTATGCCATCAAACTTGGCTTGGCATGTGGCTGTAAAATCGCTGAAGAACAATATTTTGCGCGAAAAAACTATTTCTATCCCGATCTTCCAAAAGGGTATCAAATTACACAAGATAAAACCCCAATTTGCACAGGTGGAGTCATTCACATTAAATTGGAAAATGGCGAAGAAAAAGAAATTGGGTTGACACGCATTCACATGGAGGAAGATGCTGGGAAAAGCATCCATGATGTAGATGTATATGACACATTGGTCGATTTAAATCGCGCTGGAGTTCCACTTTTGGAGGTCGTTTCTGAACCCGACATTCGCAGTTCACAGGAAGCATATACGTATTTAACCGAAGTCCGGAAATTGGTGCGTTACCTCGATATCTGCGATGGGAACATGGAAGAAGGTTCTCTTCGCTGTGACGCCAATATTTCCGTTAGAATCAAAGGAAATCCAGAGTTTGGCACCAAGATCGAAGTGAAAAACATGAACTCCATCCGCAATGTGCAGCGTGCCATTGAGTTTGAGATTGTTCGACAAATTACTGCGCTAGAAAACGGAGAAACACTCTACCAAGAAACACGTTCCTACGATGCATTAAAGAATACCACGATGTCAATGCGCTCAAAAGAAGCCGCCAATGACTATCGGTATTTTCCCGAACCTGATTTACAACCCTTGATTGTTGACGAGGTTCAAATCAATGCAATACGCAAGGAAATGCCCGCACTACCTAGAGATTTGCACATCAAATACACGTCAACTCTTGGTTTATCCGAATACGATGCGGGAATATTGACGGATCAAAAAGGTACTGCGCTCTTTTACGAAGAAGTGATCGCCTTAACAAGCAATTACAAAGCCGCGGCGAACTGGATAATTGGTGATGTGAAATCATACCTGAATGAGTTTGGTGTTGACATAGAAGACTTCCCTCTTCCTGCATTGAGGATTGCCGAATTGATTTCGCTTATTGATGAAGGTAAGGTCTCCCCATCGATTGCCTCTCAGAAAATATTCCCAGTGATGCTGAAACATACGGAAAAAACGCCGTTGTTAATCGCGGAAGAACTCAACCTCATCCAAGATTCAAATGAAGATGCAATCCTCGGATTCATCCAAGAGGTCATTCGTCTTCATCCGATAGAAACTGAACGCTACCGTGCTGGTGAAAAGCAACTGATCGGTTTCTTTATGGGACAATTGATGAAAGTGTCGAAAGGTAAAGCTGATCCAAAGGCAGCCAATGCAATGATGCGTCAAACTTTAGAACATTGATATGAAATTTCTTTTTGCCTTCGTCTTGCTTATAGTCGCTGCATCTTGCGGTCAATCCAACGATACCGATGAGCCAAAAAAACCGAAAGATAATTTTTCTGTAGTTGGAACCATCCAAGGTGCTGAAGGCATGACCATTTATCTTGAAGCATTGAGTCAACAAGGAACCATCGAAGTGGGCAAAGCAACAATTAACACAAATGGTTCATTTCAAATGAAGGGAAATGTCCCTGGGCTAGGTATTTATCAGCTGCGCTTGGGAGAATCTTCCGAAAAAATGATCCCGTTTACCTTATCAGAAAATGAACATGTAAAAGTGACAACCACCTTTGGTGAATTTACAACTCGACCAAATGTTTCTGGGACCGAATGGGCAAAACCTTTAAATACCTACATGGCTTTGTATGCTGATTTAATGGTCGCTCAGCAGAAATTAGAGGCGCAAAAATCAACGCTTTCAGAAGAGGAGATGATGACCATTTTCAGTGCCGAAAAAATCCCTGTAGATACATGGGCCTTAGAACAAATGACCAAAGATCCAGACAATGCATTCAACATCGTGCTTTCAACATCCGCCTCTCCCACATTAGGTTTTGACAAATGGGATCCTGCCTCATTGAATGTGCTTAAAACAGTAGCGGATGCCTTTAAAAAGCGTTTTGGTGATTCGCCGATGGCGTTGACAATGGAGAATCAAGTGGTACAAATTGAAAACGCCTATTCAGAATATCTTTCTACTAAATCCGGGGATCTAATTGCTCCAGATATCGAATTGAAAGATCCGAATGGGAAACCCATTAAACTCTCCTCACTCCGCGGAAAGGTAGTTTTGATCGATTTTTGGGCATCATGGTGCAGACCATGTCGCGCTGAAAATCCGAATGTTGTTCGCCTTTACAAGCAATTTAAGGACAAGGGATTTACCGTATATTCCGTTTCATTGGACGAAGATGCCGTGGCGTGGAAAAAGGCAATTGCACAAGATGGATTGATTTGGCCAACGCATGTAAGTGATTTGTTGGGATGGAGCACACCAGTCATTCAATTGTATAAATTTGATGGCATACCATACACAGTGCTCATAGATCGTGAAGGAAAAATTATCGCCACTGGCCTTCGCGGAATGGAATTGGAACAAAAATTGAAAGAGGCGCTCGCAAAATAAAAAAATATGAAACAAGTACTTGGAATTCTGCTCATTTTTAGCGCAAGCATTTCGTTTGCACAGAAACCTATAAACGTTACCATATCTGGTAATATTTTCAATTCTCCCGTGGATACCATCATGCTTTCTCAATTCTTCGGGACGCATTATGTCGACTATCAGAAAGTGAAAATGACTCGCAAAGGTGACTTTGTGATCACGGGAACTTTGCCTAATCCCGATTATTATGTGATCCGTGTTGGTGCAGCACATGTCAACCTCATCTTGCGCGACAATGCCGACATTAAAATGTACGGCGATGGAGCAAACATCTTTGCTTACTGCAACATTGTGGGTTCTGAGGAAAGTGCTAACATGAATGACTTCATCAAAACAAAAACAGCTTGGGAATACAAACGCGATTCTGTTGTTCGTTTGATTCAGCAAAACCCAGCTCAAGAAGCAGAAATTGCCGCATCCATCAATACAGATTTTTACAACTTTCAAAGCAACTTACAGAATTTCATTTCTAAGAATCCAAATTCACCAGCGCTCTTGCCTGTTCTTGGTCTAATCAATCCTGAAAATGACTTTGCGACCTACGAATCCATCATTCAACAAATCAACAGTTCATTCAGCGAATCGCCTTCTGTGCGCGAATTTTACAAACAATACCTCAACATGAAAAAGCAAAAAGAAGCAGCGAACAAGCTTGCTCCTGGAAAAGCTGCGCCTGATTTTGAAGAATTGAAAACAGACGGTAAAACCACCATGAAATTGTCAGATTTGCGCGGCAAAGTCGTTTTGCTTGATTTTTGGGCTTCTTGGTGTGGTCCTTGCCGCAAAGAAAATCCCAATGTCGTTCACTTATACGACATCTATAAAAATGATGGCTTCACAGTTATGAGCGTATCCCTTGACAAGGACAAAGCCGCGTGGTTAGCTGCTATTGAAAAAGACAATTTATCTTGGCCCAATCACGTCAGTGACCTCAACCAATGGCAAAGCAAGGCGGCAGCCATGTACGACGTCAAAGGGATTCCATTTACAGTGCTTATTGATGCCGAAGGGAACATTATCAAAACAAACTTGCGTGGTGAAGCCTTAGAAGCAGAACTAAAACGCATCTTTGGACATTAAGTCGTTCCATTGAATTCACCTCAAGTCATATATTTTGCCTCCGACTTCCACTTGGGAGTGCCCACGTATGAATCGAGTTTGGAGCGAGAAAAAGCAGTAGTCTCATGGCTTGATCATGTCCGAAAAGATGCCACAGAGATTTTTCTTGTTGGCGACATTTTCGACTTTTGGTTTGAATACAAACATGCCATTCCGAAAGGCTTCGTGCGTCTTCAAGGAAAAATTGCGGAAATCACAGACTCAGGCATTCCTGTTCATGTGTTTACAGGCAACCACGACATGTGGATTTTTGACTACCTGCCCAAAGAATTGGGATTTCAACTTCACCGTTCACCAATAACGCGAGAAATCAACGGTAAGAAACTGTATATCGGTCATGGCGATGGTTTAGGACCTGGAGACCGCGGATATAAGTTTATAAAGAAGGTGTTTGATAACCGGATCTCTCAATGGATGTTCGCTCGCCTGCACCCCAATTTCGGTATTTCCTTGGCTTCCTATTTTTCAAAAACCAGCCGCGCATCAAGTATCGCTGAGGACAAAACATTTCTGGGTAAAGAAAATGAATGGTTGTACCAATATTGTAAGGAGATTAACCAAAGAGAGCATTTCGACCATTATATCTTTGGACATCGTCACCTGCCCTTACGCTTGAGTATAACGGAGAATTCAAGCTACCTCAATTTGGGTGATTGGATCAATTACAGAACCTTTGCTCGATTTGATGGCGAACTTGCTTTTCAGTGTTGGAGGGATGGCGCTGTTGAGGAGTATGTGTTTCCTGAGGGGCTTGATGGATAATTAAACTTGATGGATAATTAAAAATGAAAAGTTAAGAATGAAAGGTTAAACCTCATTAGTCATCTTGAATTCTTCATTGAATTCTTAATTCTTAATTCTTAATTCTTAATTTCTAACTCGTAATTCGTAATTAATAATTAGTAACTAATCACATTCCCGGCATTCCGCCTTTCATTTGCTTCATCATGCTCATCATGTTTTTTGGGTTACTCATGAGCTTCATCATTTTCTTCGTGTCTTCAAACTGTTTCATGAGCTTGTTCACTTCTTGAATTGTTGTTCCGCTGCCTGCAGCCAAGCGGTTTTTGCGCTGTCCGTTGATGAGTCCTGGATTTGATCGCTCTTTTGGTGTCATGGATAAGATAATGGCTTCAATGTGTTTGAATGCATCGTCTTCAATATCAACATCCTTCATCGCTTTACCCATGCCTGGAATCATTCCCATGAGGTCTTTGACATTCCCCATCTTCTTGATTTGTTGCAACTGACCGAGGAAATCATTGAAGTCAAACTGGTCTTTTTGAATGCGTCGTTGCAATTTTTTTGCTTCCTCCTCATCAAATTGTTCTTGAGCGCGTTCAACCAATGACACAACATCCCCCATACCGAGGATTCTGTCCGCCATTCGTTTTGGATAGAACACATCGAGCGCATCCATTTTCTCACCTGTACCGACAAACTTGATTGGTTTTTCAACGATTGCTTTGATCGAAATCGCCGCCCCTCCGCGTGTATCTCCATCCAATTTTGTGAGAACAACTCCGTCAAAATTAATTCGGTCGTTGAATGCTTTTGCTGTATTCACGGCATCTTGCCCCGTCATTGCATCGACTACGAACAAGGTTTCCGTAGGCTGAATTGCTTGTTTTACACGCACAATTTCATCCATCATTTGTTCATCAATCGCCAAACGACCGGCCGTATCGACAATCACCACATTAAATCCTTTGCTGCGTGCATGCTGAACCGCAGCTTGAGCAATGCGCACTGGATCTTTTTCTTCTTTGTTTGAAAACACCTCTATTCCGAGTTGTTCACCAAGCACATGCAACTGATCAATCGCCGCTGGACGGTACACATCACATGCTACGAGCAAGACATTTTTTCCTTTTTTTGTTTTGAGATAGTTTCCTAGTTTACCCGAAAACGTCGTTTTACCCGAACCTTGTAGTCCAGACATCAATACGATTCCTGGGTTTCCTTTGACATTGATTTCGGCCTCATTGCCACCCATGAGCTCAACAAGCTCCTCATGACAAATTTTAATCATCAACTGACCGGGAGAAACTGCCGTAAGCACATTTCGTCCAAGGGCTTTTTCTTTGACCGTTGTGGTAAAATCTTTCGCCGTTTTAAAATTCACATCGGCATCAAGCAAGGCACGACGCACCTCCTTGAGTGTTTCAGCCACATTGATCTCAGTGATCTGCCCCTGCCCTTTTAATACCTTGAACGCGCGTTCAAATTTGTCCGTTAGATTTTCAAACATTGGATTCGGATTTTACGGGTGCAAAGGTAAGAAAATGATTGTCCGTTGTCAAACCGAATTAACAGCAACAGTTTTGTACTTATTTCTTTCATTTCAGGCCTGCATGTTTATCTTTGGAGAACACTTAACACTGCTTATGTCAATTTTCCGCAGAAAAAGCATCGAACGAATTACTCAGGATGCTGCAAACGACCAGGGACATTCCGTTGGACTTAACAAGGTACTCGGAAAATGGGACCTCACCTTTATGGGGATTGCAGCCATCATTGGCGCGGGCAGTTTCAGTTCCATGGGCACAGCATGTGCTTCAGGAGGTCCCGGAGTGGTTGTTTTGTTTATCATTTGTGGGATAGCTTGTGGATTTACTGCATTGTGCTATAGTGAATTCGCCAGCCGCATCCCCGTGAGCGGAAGTGCTTACACCTACGCTTATGCATCATTTGGAGAAATGATCGCTTGGGTAATTGGTTGGGCCTTACTTCTCGAATATTCCATTGGAAACATTTATGTTGCCTTTTCATGGTCGGACTATTTCACCAATTTGTTGGAGTATTTCCACCTTCACATGCCCGATTGGATGACAATTTCATACGCTGAGGCAAAGAAAACATTGGCAGATTCAGCCGAAGCCAAAGCCGCATGGAAAGGTGCGCCAATGGTTGGATCCTTGAGACTGATCTTCGATTTTCCTGCCCTGCTCATTAACTTTATGATTACATGGTTGGTGTATGTCGGAGTGAAAGAAAGTAGAAACATTTCGAACGTCATGGTATTCATCAAACTTATTGTAGTCTTGATGGTCATACTGGTTGGTGCATTTTACATTGATCCCGCCAATTGGTTTCCTAAAAGTGAAATCAGTGAAGGACATTCATTCATGCCAAACGGTTTTTCTGGGGTAATGGCTGGAGTTGCATCTGTGTTTTTTGCCTACATCGGTTTTGATGCCGTATCTACCATGGCCGAAGAAAGTAAAGATCCTCAGCGTGATTTGCCTAAGGGCATGATTTATTCATTGGTCATTTGCACGGTGATTTACATCTTACTTTCACTAGTCCTGACAGGCATGGTCAACTACAAAGCACTGAATGTTGGCGACCCTTTAGCGGAAGTATTCGCTGTACGTCACATCGGCTGGATGGGCTTCTTCATCTCCATCTGCGCTGTTGCTGCCATGACGAGTGTAATACTCGTTTTCCAATTAGGACAACCGCGTATCTGGATGACTATGAGTCGCGATGGACTTCTTCCAAAGAAATTCCAAACCATTCACCCCAAGCACAAAACGCCATCATTTGCCACCATTGTTACAGGATTGGTTGTAGGGGTTCCAATTCTCTTCACAGAGCGAAACTTTGTGCTTGACTTCACGAGCATTGGAACTTTATTTGCTTTTGTATTGGTCTGTGGTGGTGTATTGCTCCTTCCACGAAAGGAGAAAATTGCTGGTAAGTTCCACCTCACACACATTGATTCTCACATCATCTTCCCTGCTTTGGTCATTGGTGCTTTTGCTCTCGCCTACTTCGTATTTCCTGGTTATTTCCAAGATTTAGTTGACTTTAGCAAACCGAAAGAAAACCTAACATTTCAAATTTCATCCATCATCTTTTGGATCATTCTTCCAATTTTAGCCGTTTTTGCGGTCTTGAAAAAATGGTCTCTCATTCCACTGCTCGGACTATCAACGTGTCTTTACTTACTCACTGGTATGAGCGCTCCCAATTGGTTTTGGTTCGTCGTATGGTTCGGAGTTGGACTCGTGATCTACTTTTTGTACGGCTATAAACGGAGTAGATTGGCCCTCGAATCCAAGAATTTCGAGCATTCAAAAACTAGTAACTCGTAACTAATAACTCGTAACTACAATTTGATCCCTGCGGGAATTACGAATGACTTAAAAAAATTACGAGTTACGAATTACGAGTTAGATCCATGGTGGATGCGCCTTAGCGTATAAGCGAGTGATGCACGTGGTGCGTCAGCAGACTGGAAGCCACGATTTATTAATTACGAATGACTTAAAAAAATTACGAGTTACGAATTACGATCAAGTCTCTTGTCTTTTGTCTTTGTTCCCTTGTCTTTCAATCCTCGAAGCTCAAAGAGCGAAGAAGTGTCCCTTGTCTATTAACTATAAAATTTCGTAAGTTTGATAAAAATTAAACCTAAACCTATGAAATACACATTTCTACTCTTATCGTGCATTTTCGGTGTATCTGCAAAGGCACAATTCAACCAGTCAAACGAGGCCAATGTTGGACAAAACAGCTTGATGTTCTTTTGTGATTCATCCGTGACAAATTACGCATCCGTTACTGGTGCTGGTGCAACATGGGATTACAGTCAACTACTTGGTTATTACGGTCAAACGAGAGATCTACAGGTTATTGACGCAACAACCTCTGCGTTTAATACCATTTTCACAACATCAACAAAAGGGCTTAAAGTTCAGAATGCCATCACCAATTTCTTCAACTCTACTTCTACAGACCGCACGTCACAAGGTTTCGTTTACGAAGAACCAACGTTGGGTGTTCTTACTGCAGACTTCAGCGTGAACAATGAAAAAATGATGAACTATCCATATGCACTTGGAAACAGTTTGACAGATACTTTCGACGGAACGCTTGCATTCACCTACGCTGGACAACCACAAAATCCCGTGTGTACTGGAACTATTTTTACGACTGTTGACGGACAAGGAACTTTGCTTTTGCCGGGTGGAACAAGCATCAGTAATGTATTGCGTTACCGCACCACTGACTCTATTTTTGCCAGTGTGAATTTCCTGGGGAACATTTTACCTATTGAGCTCATTCGCAATCAATACGAATACTATGACCTTGCCAACAGTACTTTACCTGTGTTCATGTTTACAAAAGTGATTATCCAAGCACAAGGAGGCACAACCCCATTGAACAAACAAACCATCGTGTTGAGTTCTGTACTTCCAACTGCTTTTGTTGGATTGGAGAACAATGCGTTGAGCAACTTATCCATGTATCCAAATCCAAGTGAGGGAAAGATTCTATTCTCGGGAATAACTGGAGAGGCGAGCATTGAAATCATTGATTTAAGCGGTAAGAAAGTGTTTACCCAAGCAAAGGTCATGAATGAAACTGAAATTTCTATAGAAGCCCTAGAGAAAGGGATGTATACTGTACTGGTACACGACGCCTCAGGAAGCCACCCAATGGCACTTTCTATCCGTTAGTCCTAAGTGATAAAATTTAAAAGGTCATCGATTGGTGGCCTTTTTTTATGCCTTTTCATTTTCGCATGTTACATTTGTAGAACAACACGCTTATTCCCACAAACAGGATTTTATGAAGCACTTTCTACGCTTGCTTTTCTTTTTGCCCCTATTCATTCAAGCACAAGTCAATGAGGGCTTGACGGCCGAAGAGCGCGCCTATCTCTTTCACGTTGTGCGAAAAAGTCCCATTTTGGAGACCAACATCGGTCGATATTTTGATTATAGAGGTCCTGACATTCGCTTCGCCAATAAAGACATCAATTACGATTCCGTCGAACTGATTATCATGAATCAGCCAGATTTATTGATCATTCGCCGAGAAGAAATCGCTAAGTCGCCCAAAGGTATTTTGTCTGAAGTTGCCAATAAAATGGCCATTTGGGAATTGAATTGCATGCTGCAAGCAAAACGAGGAGGCGACGATGAGCTCAAACCCTTTCAAGAAAAATATGCACGCTTTGAAAAAATGCTTGTGGCCAATCTGCCGCCTACTGCACTGAAAGTAGAGGACGGAACCGCCTTCCCCCACCCGAAATTGATCAATGCCTTGAATCCAAGTTTGTCCCTAGACGACAAAACAGCCATGATCGCTACCTTTCGATTTCTAAACTTGAATGACCAACTCGTCACGATGGAGGCCATAAATACATCCATCAATGCGTATGTGCAAGACCGTTCACTTGAAATTTTTAGACTGCTTGGAGGTGTGGCAGACCATTTTCAGAATGTCTTGGTCGCCGCGGGAGATGGAAGTTCGACCACTGGATTGCTGGAAGAACGAGAAAAAGACGAAAAAGGCCGTTGGAACAAAGGATTGCCAAAAGCCGTTGGACTTTTTCCTTATCAACTTCAAGTGACACCTGCAGCACCTAAAAAAGACCAAGAGATTATTTCACTATTGGCAACAACAACAGATTTGAAAACAATTGGCAATGGCCGAGAAACCAATGTTCACTTGGATGTCTGGGGCTACAATTCAAAAAAACAAACCACCGTTGTTATCGAACGGAATGGTATTTCCTACCATCTATTTGGGGCCGGAGATACACGCTTTTTATCGCCCGACTCGACCTTTTCTGAAGGCGCTACCTTTCAAAGCATCATTAATGATTTGGAATTTAACCGCATCGCCAAGTTGAATGAAATGATCTTCGGTAAGCGTGGTTTTGACTATTGGATTGACTACAACAAAAAGAAAAAAGACGAAGTTGAGTTGAAAATTGAAATCAATGAAAAGAACTTTTCCGATTTGACAATGCGCCCAATAAGCACCAAAAATAAGCCGTCAAGGGCAAAGCGGAAGGAACAAAAACGACAACAACAGAACCATACCCAAGATGATAAAATTCCAGATACAACTGTTGATGGTGGGAAAAAGCAAAAAGGGAAATCACAAAACGACATTGTTTATTTGTACAACATGTTCGAGGCCTATAAAAAGAAAATTGCCGAACTCGAGCTACAGCGCGCTGATGCCGTTGCTCTAATGGAGAAATACCAATCGCGACTGAGTGCTTTCAAGCAATTGATGGGACTAAATTGGGCAACGTACACTGAAAATGAAGGACTTTACACTTTCTCTGATTCCAGCACTTTTGACATGTACACCCAAGAATTCATCTTCCCTCCAAAACAACAAGAAGAAGACTTTGAAGTGCGTTTGATTGCCATTCCAGAAACCTGTTTATCGGAACAAGCCGACGAAGTGATGCTCCACATCAATGTCACGGATGCAGAACCTTTGTACGATGCACGCTTACAAATTGAACTATTGAATCAGTTTGGTTCGGACAAGTGGGATTTGCACCGCTCTTTATTTTCCCAAGAAGACAGTGTAGCATTGATGCAGTTTTTCGAGGGACTACTGGATAAAAACAGACCGTTTTCTATCATTGCACGTGGCCAAGGTGTTGGCGAATGGAATGGCTTGCGCGTCATAAAAGCAAATCAGCCCCAAGAAGAACAGCAGAAAACTGCAACATTCAGCCACGATGATCCTGAGATGCTTCGCCTGCGCAGGTCAGAAGTCTATGTTTTCTTAGAAAGAGAAATTCGGTTGGAAGTAAACTCCTTTACTGACCCAAGAAATTCCAATATTGAGGCTATAACACCCGAAATGCAGAAGGCAATGAGCGCCTATGGCTTGTCGAAAAATGATCTCTTAAGCGCCTACCGCACGGCCAATATCATGCGAAAAATGAAGGAAGAAATAAATGTCTTGGCAGGGACTTATTTGGACCGTGAAAAAGCGCGCATCGTCATTGACCGATTCAATAAAGAATGGTCACGAGTTCGTATATCAGTTGGACCAACATCCTTTAAACTAAGTGATATACCACTCTAGTTAGGGTTTATACGAAATACTCGTCTGGGAAATTGACGAGAAATGCCTTTTCAGAGGCCCGGGTTAAAGCCGTATAGAGCCATCTGTAGTATTCCGTATTGATCGATTCCTCATCCACATATCCTTGGTCAATAAACACATGTGCCCATTGTCCACCCTGCGACTTATGGCAGGTTACGGCATAGGCGTATTTGACTTGAAGTGCATTAAAGTATGGATCCTTTAGAATCAGTTGATAGCGTTTTCTTTTATTTTTCTCGTGCATGTAATCTTGTTCCACAGCAAAAAAGAGTTCTTTCATTCGTGACCTTGTCAGTGAAGGTCCCTCAGTTTGAAGTGCTTCGGTCAGCACGAGCAACTCCATTTCATCCACGTTTGAAAAATCTGTAAAGCGAACAATGATTTTAGCAAACTCAAACCCGTACATTGTTTCATAGCCGCGAACGCGAATTACTTTCATCATTTCACCGTTGGCAATGAATCCCATACTCGACTGTTCATCTACCCAGAAGTAATTGTTCTTTACCGCCATCAATGAATCTCCTGAACAAAGTTGTTCCTCGTACCACAATATGCGCGCACGGATTTGATTGTTGTACAAGTTCGCCCGTTTGTTTGAGCGGGTGATGATGATGGTCTCTTCCGAACCTGCATCATCGTACGAACGCTCCAATTGATCTTGAAGCTCATCTCCTGGTAAGCGAATCAAGTCACCACCTGGAATGCACTCAAAATGAGGTTTGCCCTCAGAAACACTACGAAGCACTGTGGCATTTGCCAAAATCGAAGAGGCTTGTTCCTGTCGAAGTACCTTCGTCAATGAATACTCCACGACAGACAAACGGGGATAGTTTTGTTTTAAATACTGTGCATCCAATGCGGGGGATTGATCGCTACCGACAGGTGGTAACTGTCCCACATCCCCCAATACAATCAAGCGACAACCCGCTCCAGCATAGACGTATTCGAAGAGATCATCCAACAAATCACGAGCGCCAATGGTTCCATCAGAAAGCAAAGAATGATCACCGATCATGGAAGCCTCATCAACTATAAATACTGTATTTCTATGAAGGTTTGGAGAAAGTTCCATTTTCGAATAATCGTCCCCCCCATCTTTTCTTCGATAAATCTGCTTGTGAATAGTAAGTGCATCCTTTTGTGATTTTGAGGCAAAAACTTTTGCTGCACGGCCTGTAGGCGCTAAGAGTTTTGATTTCAATTTAAAATTTTCCAGTGTTTTCACAAACGCTCCAAGAACACTTGTTTTGCCTGTTCCGGCATAACCGCGAAGCACAAACAATGGATAAGGATGTTTGATACGCATAAACGCCTCAAGTTGAGCGAATAAAACCTCCTGATCAGGAGTTGGTTCCATGCCAAAAAAAGCACCAATTCGCCTTCTAAATTCCGACATTTCACCATTTTCATTCACTATACGAAAGTAGAGATAAAACGCTCTCCTTTATAAGATTGTTAATGATTAAAAAAAACCTGATTCCATGAAGGTAGATAGTTAAAAAATTGTAGTTTTGTGAAGCTTAAAACAAAAATTACGCAATATGAATACTGGCAATGCATCACTTTTAATGAAGAAATTATCCGTTCCGATTTTATTTCTTATTTTGGGTATCCTACTAATTTTTGCTGGTGTTCAGCAAAAACAAGACAATATGTTCATGGTTTCAGCTGTCTTGATGTTTCTAGGAAGTATTCTGAGTTTGCTTTATAGTTGGGGAAATTTGAAGTCTAACATTTTGTACATCATTGGAGTTGCCGCGGGTATTATCGCATTGGTAACCTTGTATCTTTCATGGAAAAGTGTTGATGATACAGCAACATATACAGCTAATTACAACCTTTGTCGTGGCAAAGCCATTCAAAACCTAACGGATATTCGTTACGCTCAGAAAGCCTATTCTGAAGTAAACGGAACGTATGCGAAAGATTGGGAAACATTAGTCGAATTCGTTAAAACTGGAACAGTTCCTTACGTTGTTGCTGAAGGGAACATTCCCGCACGATTGATTACTACTGATGAGCGCGATTTCTTATACAAAGACAACCGAGCGATTGACAACAACATGTCTGAAAACGAAGCCTATCGTCTTTCAAAATCTGCGATTTGTCCAGAGGACTTGAAAGGATTTAGACGCGATACCATTCAGGTTTCATTGATCGATACAAAGTTCAAAAACAAGTCATACACGGATAGCCGAAAAGTTGCCGGTTTTGGTAATTTCGACGCAGATTCCCTTCCGTACATCCCTTTCACCGGTGGTAAAAAAATGTGGAAGTTGAATGTGAAAGATTCAGTGAAAGTTGGTGAGGATTACTTCCCAGCCATCAATGTTTTTGGTGTTATGCCATTTGCTAAAATTGAAGGAACAAAAGCCGAGTCTTTATTCTTTGGAAAGATCACAACCAATGAGACTGCGGGATCTTGGGAGGATGAATAATCTGCCCTTGTGAAAGTTTTATCCATTGAATTATCGGACCAAAGTATCCGCACTATTTTCATAGAAAACGACCAGCAAAAAGTTGTTGAAGAGGATTTTACCGACCGACAAGAGCATCGTATAAAGGATCAATTGCGAGACTTTTTCGATAAAACGGGACTTAAACTGGCCCATTTTGATGAACACCTCGTGTCTTGGTCCGCGCAGAAATCAACACTTATTCCCTCCAACGTGTTTTCCGAATCAACCCCAAATGACTTGTATCGCTTGTGTTTTGGAAAAC
>CAIQQH010000075.1 GCA_903873915.1 uncultured Flavobacteriia bacterium
GCAGACAATGCCCTTCAACAAGCACAAACCACTGTGGTCGCATCGTACATTCAATTGCGTCAAGCAGAACTAGAATACCTTAAATCAATCGGAAGCATTAAATAAAACCAAAAGAATAGCAACAACATCATCATGAACAAAAGAATCATCACCATCGCAATCGTAGCAGTTCTCCTCGTTGGACTTACCATCATGAAACTGCTTTCAAACAAAGCGGCAGCAGAAAAGAAAATTTACATCCATGACACTGAAGCGGCCGTGCTCGTTGACGCTGCTTCACCAGAGATGCATACCTTCGAAAGTGCCTTTATGTATTTGGGTATTTTCGAGCCTTTCCGTCAAAACACCATAGGTTCAGATGCCCAAGGTAAAATAGTTCGACTTTCCGTAGAAGAAGGTGATGCCGTTTCTCAAGGACAAGTGTTGGCAAAAGTGGACGATGAAATGCTCCAACTTCAACTTGAAAATGCAGAAATTTCCATAGAAGAAAAAGACAGTGACAACAAGCGGTATAGCAACTTATCCAAAGAAAATGCAATACCAGAAATGCAAGTAGAAAAAATACGCCTTGGATTGCGTTCAGCAGAGGTTCAGAAAAAACAATTGCAAAAACAATTGAGAAGCACGAATATCAGTGCTCCATTTGCCGGCGTAATTACCAAGAAAATGGTCGACTTAGGATCAGTGATTGGTGGTGGTTCACCCCTTTTTGAGATCACTGACATTTCTTCGTTGAAACTCACTGTAAGTGTTCCAGAACGCGACATTTTAAAATTCAAATTGGGTCAAACTGTCTCTGTTCGCGCCGACATATACAGTGGTCGTTCATTCGATGGAAAGGTTGTAAACATCGGTATTCAAGCCGACAAGACACACAACTTCAAGATTCAAATCACAGTAAAAAATGTAAGCCGAGAGTTATTGGCAGGAATGTATGGCTCTGTTAATCTTCAGAACACGTCAAGTGTTCGCGCCTTGGCAATACCTCGTAAAGCTTTGGTTGGTTCCTCTAAAAATCCTCAAGTGTACGTGCTTCGAAATGGAAAAGCCATCCTTACTTCCTTCAATGCAGGGACATCAGATGGTGAGTTTATTGAAGTGATCAGTGGAATCTCAAAATCGGACCGCATCGTAGTGAAAGGTCAAGTCAACCTGCAAAATAAATCAAAGGTAAAAACAACAAAATAGGACCGACATGACTCTTACGGAATTATCAATCAAACGTCCATCCTTCATCATCGTGATCTTCACGATTCTTGTTGGAGGTGGATTATTGTGCTACAATCAGTTGAGCGTCGAGTTATTGCCCGACTTCTCTCCTCCCCTTATCACGGTAACAACAACCTATCCTGGTGCATCGCCAGCTACGGTTGAAAGTCAAGTGTCAAAGCCTCTCGAGGATGCCTTGAGCGGACTTGAGAACATTTCTGAAGTCACTGCCTTTTCATTGGACAACGCTTCTATCCTCTTGCTTGAATTTAAAGCATCGGCTGATATAGACAAGGTATTGCAAGATGCTCAACGAAAAGTCAATAACATCAGCAATAACCTTCCGGAAGGTGCTCAGACGCCAGTGCTTTCAAAGATTGAACCCAATGCTTCGCCAGTACTTCAAGTAAGTGCCGTGAGCAAGAATTTGGACGACCGCGCCTTTATGGAATTGATGGACGACCAAATCATCCCACAGATCAAACAAATTAAAGGTGTTGGTGATGTGGCTGTCATCGGTGGAGAAGAACGTGAATTCCGGGTCAATGTAGACACGGAAAAGATGCGTATTTATGGCCTATCGCTCGGTGCTATCAACCAAGCCATTCGTGCAGCAAATGCCGAATTTCCAACAGGAAAGGTCAAGGATGAATCGGAACAAATGACGGTGCGATTCTCGGGGAAATTCCAAAAAGTGGAAGATCTCAAGAATTTGATTCTTGCGAATAATGGCACCTCCAACATTCGCTTGAGTGATATCGCCAGCGTCACAGATGCCTCGAAAGATCAAATCACCATCAGCCGTTTGAACGGTGTGAATGGCGTAGGTTTGCGCATCAAGAAACAAAGTGACGCCAACGCTGTGGATATGGCCAAAGCGACAAAAGATCGTTTCAAAGAAATTGAAAAGAAATACAAGAAAGAAGGAATTACCTTCACCGTGGCTACAGACACATCGATTCCTACACTTGATTCGGTAAATGCTGTCATTCATGACTTGGAGCTTGCGGTATTGTTGGTGGCTGCAGTAATGCTCCTATTCTTGCATAGTTTACGCAATGCATTCATCGTCTTGATTTCAATCCCAGCCTCATTAATTTCAACTTTCGTGGCCATGTATCTTCTTGGCTACACGCTCAATTTGATGACGCTTTTGGCAATGTCATTGGTGATTGGAATCCTTGTAGATGATTCGATTGTTGTTCTTGAAAACATCTACCGTCACCTTCAGATGGGTAAAAAGCGACGTCAAGCAGCGCTCGATGGACGAAATGAGATTGGATTTACTGCCTTGGCAATTACCCTCGTGGATGTCGTGGTGTTCTCTCCAGTAGTCTTCATTGAAGGAACCATTTCAGATATCCTACACCAATTCTCTATTGTTGTGGTGGTCTCGACCTTGATGTCTCTCTTCGTATGTTTCACCTTAACCCCTTGGTTGGCATCACGCTTCGCCAAAGTTGTTGAACTCGACCCGAAAAAACCCTTTCAAGCGTTTTTAATTTGGTTTGAACGAAGAATCACCATTTTC
Source organism: uncultured Flavobacteriia bacterium (assembly GCA_903873915.1). Taxonomy (GTDB): domain Bacteria; phylum Bacteroidota; class Bacteroidia; order Flavobacteriales_D; family Crocinitomicaceae; genus M0103. The sequence goes on from CAIQQH010000075.1 coordinate 2,741, forward strand.
ACAGATCAATATGTGAAGTTGGTAGGGTGGTCTTTGCGTCACAAAATCATAATGGCATTCGTCATTTTTGGAATTTTCGCAGCGAGCATGGCCACGATGGGACTTGGAATTGTTGGGCAGGAGTTCGTAGCACAGGGAGATCAAGGAAAGTTTATGATCAAACTGAAATACGATAAAAGCACCACCTTCGAAGAAAACAATGCCACTACCTTGGAAATTGAACAAATGATTCTCGCTCAAAAAGATGTTGTGGATATTGTGTTTGCCAATGTCGGAGGACCTAGTTCGGGCATGGGTGCGGCCTCTTTCGGTTCGGAAAATAGATCAGAGCTAACGGTGAAGATGAAACCTGGTATGCAGAAAACGTATCCAACCATTCGCTATATGAATGAAATTCGCAAGAGGATTGAAAACAAATACCCAGGCGTTGAGGTGAAAGCACTGAATATTGGAATGGTCGAATCGGAAGAAGCCCCTGTTGAAATTTTCCTATCGTCGGATGATCCTGAATTGCTTCTCTATGAGGCGCGACGATTAAAAGCTGCGATTCTCGAAATTAAAGGCGCTAAGGATCCAACTATCTCTACCGACGATGTTACACCTGAAATTCGCATCGACCTCGATCGTGAAAAAATGGGACAAATGGGATTGCCTATCGCAGTGGTTGGAATGCAACTTCAAAATGCCCTTACAGGTAATGATGATGCCCAATTTGACATCAAAGGTCAGGAATACAACATTCGTGTAATGACCGATAAATTTGACCGTAAAAATGTAGAAGATATCCGTAAAATGTCCTTCACAACAAACGACGGAAAGCAAGTGGCTTTGAGTCAATTTGCTAGCATCAGCGTTGAAAATGGAAATGGATCTTTAGAGCGAAAAAACAGAATTTCAAACACAACAATTCGTTGCTATGTGCTTGGAACAGCATCTGGAAACGTATCAGCGGAGATAGAAAAATACCTTGAAAAAGAACCTTTGGATAAAAATATCCGCATGTTGTGGGGTGGTGAAATAAAGCGTCAAAAAGAATCGATGGGTGCATTGGGGACTGCGATGGGTATTGGTTTGATCTTGGTTTACCTCATCATGGTTGCCCTGTACGACAACTTCGTTTACCCATTCGTGGTCTTGTTTTCCATTTTTGTATCGCTCGTTGGTGCCATTCTTGCGCTCAACTTGAGTTCTTCGTCCATGGGAATCTTCACGATGCTTGGAATGCTCATGCTTCTCGGGCTCGTCGCCAAGAACGCCATCTTGATTGTGGACTTTACGAATCACCTAAAAACAGAAGGAAAGTCCACGTATTTGGCCTTGCTTGAAGCGGTGCGCGAACGGATGCGTCCAATCTTGATGACAACGATTGCCATGATCATTGGTATGATTCCAATCGCAACTGGCACAGGTTCGGGTGCTGAATGGAAAAATGGACTTGCCTGGGTTCTAATTGGAGGACTTACAAGCTCCATGTTCCTGACCATCATCGTAGTGCCTATGATGTATTACTCTGTTGACCGAATTAAAGCGCGTTTTGGCAAAAATAAAGTGAAGGACGATGAGTCTATGGAACAGACAGAAATTGCCTCTGCATAAGGAAGTAGCAAGGCAAAGAAAAATATGTAACTTCGCAGCAACATTTACATTTCGATTATGAATTACGATATTATAGTAGTAGGAAGCGGTCCCGGCGGTTATGTCGCAGCGATTCGTGCTTCACAACTTGGACTTAAAACAGCAGTCGTTGAGCGTGAGTCACTTGGTGGAATTTGTTTGAACTGGGGATGTATCCCACAAAAGCGCTTTTAAAAAGTGCAAATGTTTTTGAATACCTCACACACGCCGCTGACTATGGAATTACTGTGAAGGATGCGGAGGTAGACTTCGATGCAATGATTGGCCGCAGCCGTGGCGTTGCCAATGGAATGAGCAACGGTATTCAATACCTCATGAAAAAGAACAAGATCGATGTGATCATGGGAAATGCTGTATTGAAAGCAGGTAAAAAAGTAGCCGTTACATCTGAAGATGGAGCAGTGACTGAATATGCAGCAGATAAAGGAATCATCATCGCAACGGGAGCGCGTTCACGTGTATTGCCGAACTTGCCTCAAGATGGTGAAAAAATAATCGGTTACCGTCAAGCCATGACCTTGAAAACACAACCCAAGAAAATGGTGGTTGTTGGTTCAGGAGCGATTGGCGTTGAGTTCGCTTATTTTTACAAAGCCATCGGCACAGAAGTAACGATTGTTGAATACATGCCTGGCATCGTTCCCATTGAAGACGAAGATGTGTCCAAACAATTGGAGAAATCGTTCAAAAAGATGGGCATCAACATCATGACCAATGCATCGGTTGAGTCGGTTGACACTTCAGGCAAAGGCTGTGTGGTAAACATCAAAACGGCGAAAGGCGAAGAGAAAATAGAATGTGACATTGTACTTTCTGCTGCGGGTATTGAAGCAAACATAGAAAATATTGGACTAGAAGAACTCGGAATCGTAGTCGATCGTGGTCGAATCTTAGCAAATGAATACTATCAAACAAACATCCCGGGATACTACGCCATTGGTGATGTGATCCCTACAGCTGCATTGGCGCATGTCGCTTCAGCAGAAGGAATCATTTGCATAGAAAAAATCGCAGGACACCATCCTGAACCATTGAATTACAACAACATCCCTGGCTGTACGTATTGCTCACCTGAGATTGCCTCTGTGGGTTATACTGAAAAAGCAGCCAAGGAAGCTGGGTATGAACTTAAAGTGGGTAAATTCCCATTCTCTGCTTCAGGTAAGGCAAGTGCTGCCGGTGCGAAAGATGGCTTTGTTAAATTGATTTTTGACGCGAAGTATGGTGAATTGCTTGGTGCACACATGGTTGGCGCAAATGTCACTGAAATGATTGCCGAATGTGTTGCCGTGCGCAAGCTTGAAATAACAGGAGAAGAACTCATCAAAACTGTTCACCCTCACCCTACCATGTCCGAAGCAATCATGGAGGCTGCAGCAGCGGCGTATGGTGAAGTGATTCACTTGTAAGATAAAGATGTAAAACATAAAAAAAGGAGCGTGAATCACGCTCCTTTTTTGTTTGAATATCGTTGCGATTAGGGACAAGAGACTTCAAAAAGTTACGAGTTACTAGTTACTAATGACGAGTTGGGGCCCACTTCGATATGAAAGCTCTTGAGGATATTCAGATTTTAAGACTAAGAATAAACTTCGAAAACTAAGGGTTTCGAGACTGCCCACGCAACTCACTTGTCCGCTGCGGCGGAGCCACCAAATCTTCTCTTCTAACTCGTAACTCGTAATTGGTAACTCGTAACTCGTAATTGGTAATTGGTAATTAATAATTCGTAATTCCTTTATCCTAATGCGCAATACCAATCTTCACACCTCCTGTGAATAAGAAGCGTACACCACTGTAAGCGTCTTCTTGCCATTGGTAGTCGTACAATCCTGTTGTTCCGTTGTACACTGATGTCATGAAATAATCTTTATAGCTCTCATACGCCAAACCAATTCCAGCGAACACATCCAAGGAAAATTTCTCTTCCAACCAAAACTGGGAACCGAAGTTGAAGGAGAAGTTAAAATCTTTCTCGCTTCCTTTTGTGTTCGGCAATAAATTCGAAAAATCATGGAACCCATAATTCATCTGGCGGAATTTAAACACGGGAGACACATAAAACCAGTTTGGTGCCAATCCACCGCGAAGTGGATACATTCGGTAACCTGTGCCAAAGAAAAATCCTACACCTGAAGTTCGTTCCACGCTCGGACCAAATCCAGGATTAAAAAGATGATTCCCAGAAACGCTTAAACGAACATTCGATAAGGTTGGTCCAATTTCGAAATCCACACTTGACATTTCATTCAACACGCGCTCGTAACCAAGATTTATCTCTCCGACCAGCAATTGAAGCGGACTGAATTTAATGATATTGAGGTTATTGGTAACTAGCGGTTCCTTGCGTTTTTTCGGTGCATTGTAGCTTGACCCTTTATCGATAATGACCACTTTTTGATCTTGTGCCATCGCACAAAAAGTTAGAGTGCTCATCAAGAGAATAGAAATTTCCTTTATCATGGTTCTTTTATTTTTGTGAACGAAGTTAATGTAAAAACCAAAGACTTATTGTACTACCACCATTTCTTTTTTCGCGAAGAGCTTATCGTCCACGTAAAAATCAAGTCGGCCCAAATGTACTCCACCCCAGCCTGTTTGGTTAATCAACACTGTATTTCCAGCTCGGTTTTTCACTTGTGTGGGTTCAGTTAAAAAGGTGTGGGTATGTCCTCCAAGGATCAGGTGAATGTGTTCACTGTTTGCCGCCAAAACCTTGTCGGAAACTTGCGCATCGCCATACTCATAGCCCAAATGTGATAGACAAATGATTAAATCGCACCCCCCCTTTTTCAATTCAAGCGCACAAGCATTGGCCATTTTAATCGGGTCAAGGTACTGTGTTTTGCCATAAATGGTCTCGGGCACCAAACCTTTCAACTCGATCCCCACGCCAAAAACACCAATTTTTACCCCTCCTTTTTTGAAAACCTTTGTTGCTTGTGTCTTTTTGTTCAATAAGGTATCGGTGAAATCATAGTTTGCGCACAAAAAGGAAAAATCTGCAAATTCAGTCGCCTTCAGAAATCCATCCATCCCACCATCGAAATCATGATTCCCCATGGTGGCGGCATCGTAACCCAAAGCGCTCATGCATTTCATTTCCAATACACCTTTGTACTTGTTGAAATAAGGCGTTCCTTGAAAGATGTCTCCGGAATCCAAGAGCAAGACCTGTTCCTCTTCCGAACGAATCTTTTCTATCAGCTCCATGCGCTTCTCAACGCCTCCCATGCCTGGGAACTTCGCGTGATTATCGGGGAAAGGGTCGATATTAGAATGGGTATCGTTGGTGTGCAGAATCGTTACCTTTTTGAGGCGCTTTGTGTTTTCCGCGGCCAAGAGGGTCGGTGAAATCAACACACCACCTGTGACCAAAAATCCAGTTCCGAGAAAAGACCTTCTATCCATGTTAAAAAGAAATACGTATCGTGGTGTCAGCGCTAATTGTCCCCGCAAATTGAATTTCACTCATCAGTGCATCGCGCACCAAGCGCCCCGTTTTGTTGACCTCCGTTCGTTTACTGAAAAATGTGGCTTTATCTCCCCCATACATCAAATAGTCGGAGGTAATCACCCAAAAATGTGTGGCGTCTTCGCGCATTCCATTGATCAGCAACTTCCCGCTTTCGATGCGCGCATTCGCAATGGGCTCTCCTCCCGATGTCCGAACATACGTTTCGATATCTTTGAGGCATTCGATGGGCAATTGTACCCACACAATTTGATTGTCGAAGGGCATCAACTTAAACACATCGCCAAAGGTGATATTTCCTTTGTTGATGGTCGAACGAATTCCGCCTTTGTTGAGCAGACAAAAAGTAGGAGTGCTGAGTCGAACTGTGCGTGTTTGATCAGCAAAAATGGCGTCAGCCACCCAATTCATGAGTGGAGATGAAGGCCGAGTGGCAATCATATTCATCGGAGAGAATCCCACTACCCGATCCATTTCACCCCGCAACGAATCGCGGTAAGGATCAATTATGGCAGTTAATGCATTGGAAGATAAAGAATCTGATTTTACAGGCAACATTTCCGGATGAACGGCAATCGTATCCGTTGATACACATGCACCAAGAAAAAGAACGAGCAGCGCAATAATCCCGAAACGCATTACTCGATGATGATGCGTTCTGTGTAAGAACCGATGGAAGTTTCCACTTGAAGCAAATAACTCCCCGTGGCAAAGGATGCAACATTCAATTTTAGAACATTTCCAGAAATTTCAGGCGATAAGCTTAAAATGCGACCTGACAAATCCACCAAATGGATTGATATCACAGCTGCATCAACTTTTATGTATAGCAAATCATTAGCTGGCACAGGATAGACTTTAAACGGTGTAATTGATTCCTCATTTACGCCCACATTTCCACCTACAGCTACTTCCATGTAAACAGGAAGGTGATCACTCATGTAATACAATGCGTTGATGATATTCGTTGGTTCTGAGTTGTTCACGGGGTCTATGAGCGAACCATTCAAGCGCAGGCCATCTTGACCGACAGCACGGTAAGAACCCGAGATATATTTTGCACCTTTAGATCCGGTTTGCATGTCATCAGAAAATAACATCATATCAAAACGATCATCCATCCCCCCAGTAGCGCCCCCATCAATGGCAACAATGCGCGTGCTCTGTGTAAAGTGCATTTTATAAAATGTATTCGAGTGCCAGATGCCACTTCCCACCACATCGTATAAATTCGCCTGAGTTGAACCTGTGAAGTTGATATAAGCCGCTTCAGAATTGTTGTAAACATTCATATCCCCTGCCACAACAGTGTTTTCAGCATAAGAACGTGTGGACAAGTAACTTTTAAGCACTGAAGTTTCGCTTCCTCTTTGCGCAATATCGGCAGCTGTACTTCCAGCCTTGAGGTGCGCAGAGTAGACATAAAAATACACCGTATCAGATTGTGCTGTCATGCCCGGTTCTTTGTAATAAAGTATGTATTCGTTGAAATCACGAAGTGACGTGGATATTGTATTTTGATCCACAAGACCCAATTTCTGCGTATTGTAAAACAGCATATTTTCATCGTCTGGACTTTGTACATACAAGGATTGTGCATAGTACGTAATCCCATTCTGATTTAGTGCCTGAGAAATAATATTGGTCGCACCGACAGGTTGGGTGATTTCATTTACTAAAAACACATCTGGTTTGATGTGTTGAACGATCGTCTTCAAGTAAGCGATACGTGACGTGTTCACATCTGGATAATTCAAAATGTTGTAAGTCATAAATTTAATGGTATCCTGCGCTTGTGCACCTTGAATACTGAGTGCCAAAGCGGAACCCAAAAGCAGTGATTTAAATTTCATTTTTACAGTTTTTCTTTGATGAGGTAAAGATACACCGGAAAGTGATCACTAAACCCACCTTGCCAATTTGAACCCACATAGGTCCTAAAAGGATAACCTGCATAACTACCTGTAGCTCCTTTTAAGTAAGCTGCATTAAACACTTTCGCTTTGAATAATTTATAGGTCGAAAAGTCACTTCCTGTTTCCACCATCGTTGATGTGCACATGAATTGATCAAACAAATTCCATGAATCTCTCCACGCCAAAGTACCGATCCCTTGCAAAAAGTGTTTTTCCATTGGATTATAAAGCTGTCCTGGCTGAACTTTCGTAATATCTCCTTCTGTCAACATGACGTTTTTTATGCTGTAACTTACTGGATCGTCATTCAAGTCACCCATGTAAATGATTTTCGCTTCGGGCTCAACTTTTCGAATTGAATCCATAATACTCATTCCCAGCTGAGCAGCGAGCATACGTTTTGGACGACTTCTGCGCTCACCGCCTCTTCTTGAAGGCCAGTGTGCTACAATAAAATGGAACGATTCACCCCCAATTTTTCCATTCACCAGCAACTGATCGCGTGTGTAAAAACTTGTGTCATTTGGATCTTTGACGGTATACGGTGCCGAGGATTCATATTGAAAATACTTCTCTTGATACAGCAAGGCCACATCGATACCGCGCAGATCAGGCGAGTCATAGTGCACGATTTTATAGTTCCGTCCACTGATAGAAGGCATCGCGACCAAATCTTGAAGCACAGTTATGTTTTCTATTTCACACACACCCAGAATAGCAGGACCATCAGGTTGACTATCCGTCCCTAAATCGGCAATAACGCGTGCCATGTTTTCCAACTTCTGGTGGTACTTCTTTGAATCAAAATGCTTATCCCCTTTTGGAGTAAAATCATCCTGCAGCACCTTTCTTGGGTCTGGATCAATAATCGTATCATGCAAATTCTCGAGGTTGTAGAAACCCACACATACCACATTGTACTGTTTTCCATCGACCAATTGCTGTCCAAAAGTGACACTGAATTGGATGAAAACAACGCTAAATAAAAATAACATTCTCATGCTTGCAAAAGAACAAAATAAAATCGGATTGTATCACGCTCTTCACACAGGAATAATACTTAATCGTTTAAGGTTAAATTCATATGAAATCCAAGAATTTCTGCTTTTTTAGTGTACATTTGCCTCGCTAATAAGAAACATCAGATGCGTATAGTTACAGGTTTAATCCTTTTATTGCTTCCTTTAACTTCCTGGACACAGGTTCCGGACTCAACGTTTAAATTAAAAGACACCAGTGAAGTGGTTGTTTTTAGTCTAACCGCTGATGACTTGGAGAACGATGCACAGAATCAAGATATTTCCACATTGTTGCAATCTTCACGTGACGTATTCGCGAGCATTGCAGGCTTCAATTTCAGCAATGCGCGCTATCAAATTCGTGGACTTGAATCAGATCAATATTCAGTATTGATCAATGGTGTACCAATGAATGACCCAGAAATGGGGTGGGGAATTTATTCGTATTGGGGTGGATTGAATGATGTAACGCGTTATCCAGAATCAGGCATTGGTCTTGGGTCTTCGAATTACAATTTTAGTGGAATTGGTGGATTTTCAAACATGGATCTACGCGCTTCTGCTGACAAAAAAGAATCTCGTGTAAGTTATGCCATGACCAATCGCACGTATCGAAATCGCTTGATGTTTACCCATTCAACAGGACAAATGGCCAACGGTTGGGCGGTAACATTCTCAGGTTCTTACCGATGGAGTCAAGAAGGATATGTGGAGGGCACTTACTTTAGTGGCGCAAGTTATTTCCTTTCGGTCGAAAAGAAAATAAATGCGAAACACAGCATTGGGCTTGTAGGATTCGGAGCACCAACTGTTCAAGGTCGTTCAGGAATCGCTGTTCAAGAAACATTCAACTTAACAGGAAACAATTACTACAATCCTTATTGGGGATGGCAGACGGATGGAAATACAGGTGAAAAAGTGAAGCGCAATGCCCACGAACGAAACAATCACCGCCCATCTATTTTCTTAAATCATTATTGGACACCCAATAAAAATACGACCGTGAATTCAGCACTTTACGGAACATTTGGGAAAACTGGAAATTCAAACTTAAATTGGAACGACGCGCAAGATCCGCGTCCGGATTATTATAAATACCTTCCAAGTTATACGGCATCAACTGATCCTGTTGCTTCAGCTCAAACAGCAACCGCATGGGGAAGTGATCAATCCGTGAGTCAAATCAATTGGGATGGTCTCTACAACGCGAATTACAACAATTTATTTACTCAAAACAATATCGACGGTGTAGCAGGAAACTCACTTGAGTTCAAACGTTCGCGTTACATCATGGAAGAATACCGTTCGGACCCTTTGCAACTTGGAATTAATTCTATTTACACACACCGATTGAGTGATGACATGTTGTTGACTGGTGGAATTAACATCGACCGCTATGTTAGTCACAACTACAGAAAAATGCTTGATCTTATGGGTGGAGACTACTGGTTGGATGTCAACCAATTTGCAGAGCAATCCTTTGCTGATCCAAACATTTCTCAAAACAATATTGACATGCCGAATCACCTTGTTGCTCAAGGCGAAACTTTTGGATACGATTACAACATGCACGTGAACACACAAAGTGCTTTTGGACAAATCAAGGACCAAGGAAAGAAAATAGATTGGTATGCTGCTTTGGAATTGTCTCACACTAATTTTTTCCGTGAAGGAAATATGCGCAACGGTCAGTTTCCAAATGAGTCATTTGGTGTTGGACAAAAACACAATTACATCAACTACGGTTTGAAAGGTGGATTGGTGTATAAAATCACAGGTCGCCACTTTATCAACATCAATGCGCTATACCAGACGAAAGCACCTTACAGCTACAATGTGTATATCTCACCAAGAAACCGCGATAAAACGGTGGATGGTATGACGAACATGCAGATTATGTCGGGTGATATAAATTATCAAGTCCGTTATCCGAATTTCAAAGCCCGCGCAACGGCGTATTATTCACAAGTGAACGACGGAACTTATTCGAAGACCTTCTACAACGATTTGTACCGCAATTTCGTCAATTATACGATGACAAATGTAGATCAATTGTATTCGGGTATAGAATTGGGTGCTGAAGCAACCATTGCTACAGACTGGACCGTGAGTGCTGCCTTTGGCACAGGACAATTTCTTTACAACTCCAGACCAGTAGCAACAGTGACGGTAAATAATTCACCAGTCGTTATTGCAGAAGATCAAACAGTTTATTTGAAAAACTTCCACATCGGAGGAATGCCGCAAAC
>CAIQQH010000076.1 GCA_903873915.1 uncultured Flavobacteriia bacterium
GATGTTTGGAAGGCTTGTGTTCGATTCAATATTCCTCTTGTCTATGCCAGTTCGGCGGCAACCTATGGATTGGGTGAATTCGGCTACTCGGATGACCATGCGAATGTTTTAAAATTAAAACCTTTAAACCCTTACGGCGATTCTAAAAACGACTTCGACAAATGGGTGCTGGAGCAGGATAAAACCCCACCATTTTGGGCAGGATTGAAATTTTTCAATGTCTATGGCCCCAATGAATACCACAAAGGCAGGATGGCAAGTGTTATTTTTCATGCCTTCCGAAATATAAGCGCAACTGGCGAAATGAAATTGTTCCGTTCGCACAACCCGAACTTTACGGATGGAGGACAATTGCGCGATTTTGTCTATGTGAAGGATGTCGTTGAGGTCTGTCTGTTTTTAATGGAACAACAACCCGAATCAGGAATCTATAATCTGGGTTCAGGGAAAGCACGTACTTTCTTGGATCTTACCACCAATACATTTCATGCGATGCAGAAAGAAGCAAAAATTTCTTTCATCGACACACCCGCAGATATTCGCGACAAATATCAATATTTTACCGAGGCTGACATGTCAAAAATGTTGAACGCGGGTTATACTGGCGGCTTCCACTCTTTGGAAGAAGGGGTGGGGGACTATGTGACGAATTACCTACTCGGAGAAAGGTACTACTGATCCATCAAATGGGGGAAATGGACTTTCCCAAAATCACTCGATGTTAAGTCCGCAAGGGTATCTATGTCTTGCTTCTCTGAAGTAAATCCGATGGACAATGACAAGCGTTCAGCAATTTGAACGGTGTTACTCAAAACGGATGAGGTGCTCCATTCTATGCCTTCAAAGAGTTCGGCATGCATCGCAGACAAGCCCAACAGGTAATAGCCCCCATCGAGAGCTGGACCGACAACAAGATCTTTGACTTCGAGTTTCTTAAAAGCATGAGAAATACTTGCTTCATCGATGTCCGGACAATCGGTGCCAATCATCACAATCGATGTGTAGAAATGAGAAAATTCAGCAGTAAATGCGTTTTTCATGCGAGAACCTAAATCTGTTCCCGATTGTACTTCTTGACGAAAACCATTTTTTGAAAAAAGGTCGTGAGCATCAATGTCCTCTGAGTAATAGACAACCTTGTCGCAGGCACATTGGATTACATTTTCAATGGTCTGCTGCATCAATGCCTTGTGAACGCTCAATGCATCAGCGTCCCCGATAGAGGCAGCAAGACGCGTTTTAACCTTACCCAAGGTGGCATTTCTTGTGAAGACGAGAAGCAAAGACGTATTGTTTGACTCCACTATGGAATACAAATCAAGGTATCATACCAGGGCGAATATCCCGCCCAGATGCCAAGTGCCCCTCCTACAATATTCGTCGGTAGGTTGATCGGCGTAGCAAAAGGATTTCCTGCGGAATATATTTGGGTGTATTTTTTTTCCATATACTCAAATACATCCCTTGGAAGTTTGGAAACTTTTATAACAACCGTATCCCCCAATTTATAATAGCATCGGTATTCTTCAGGTTGGTATGTCCCGTTGCAGTTGGATGAGTTTTCGTATGCGAAATCAAAGGTCTTTCCATTGAAAAACTGATCATCGGTGAAGGGCTGAAAGGGTTTATAGAAAACAGGGTCACTGATCGGTTTTGACTCCCAGCGGTAGGCGTCGTATTGATTTGCGGGATCAGAAAGTGTCGCCCAAGAATAGCCACGATCTGTAAAGTTAGCGTCTGGCTTCCAATACAAGGTATCCATTGCCGTGGGTTGGAGAATCGAGGTGCTTGAGGTGTAAGTTTTTCCTTCGAAGTTTACGTTTAGTGTATACGTTTTTCCAACTTCTCCCCAGATGTCTGTATCAAATGATGTGTATGCGCAAATGTGTAAGAGTGCAAGCTGGTCCACGGGCAATCCAAATACGGCCGCCGCCATGGCTTCGGTACCTGGAGGTAAGTTATCCGTGCATATTTCTGTCAATTGAACTGTTTTCGTTCCATTACTTACAGTGACGATTGCACCAGAAATAAAACCACTGAGATAGGCATCCAAATTGGTCGGAGCATAGATGTCACGTGAACGAGAAATAAGCACAATTGGAGGCATTCCTGTTTCAATATTCCCGTCGATGACGAGTTGTTCTGCATACCCGGGAATGTCTATTTTCACCTCTTTTGTACATGAGGTAAAAAGTAAGGTGATGAATCCAAAAATGAGAATTGAATGTGCTCTTTTCATCGGGCTAAAATTCAAAGTTCCAGGTAAAACTTGGGATGATTGGGAAGAGGGTAACTTGTTTTACGGAAAGTTTAAAGTTACCGCTCAAAAAGTCACCGTCATTGTCTACATACAAGAAGAAAGGATTTGCACGGTTGTAGGCATTGTAGATGGATATGGCGCAGTTGCTTCTAAATTTCTTTTTGACCTGAATATTCTCTCCCGAATCAGGATCTTGCTTTGTTTTGTAGGCCTTGTCATATATGGTCACAGACAAATCAAGGCGGTGATAGGGTGCCATACGTGTTGAGTTGCGTGCGCCATAATTGAACAATAGATTTTGTTCTTGCACATACCATGAAGAGGGCAATGTCAATGTGTTTCCTGTCGCAAAGATAAAACAAGCTCCAAAGATAATACGTTCGTTCAACTTGTAGTTCGCAACAATAGATAGGTCGTGACGGCGGTCGTATTTTGCAGGATAGACTTTCCCATTGTTCAAATCGGGAAATTTCCGCTCTGTTTTCGCCCAGGTATACCCAATCCAACCGGTTAACTTTCCATAGGTGCGTTTGATGAAAAATTCAATTCCATAACTCCATCCTACACCGTATACCAATAAATTGTCAGTGTTGTCGGCAATGTTGTCGCCAGGCAATGCGCCTTCTTTGAACTCGATCAAATTTTTCATGCCTTTGTAATACACCTCAACACTGGTCTCATAATGGTCGTTGAAGAAGTTGCGGAAATATCCCGCAGATGCTTGCCAACCTTTCTGTGGCTTAGCCAAATCGGTTGTTGGGTACCATATATCTGTTGGAAGCGATACCGCACTCAAGCTTGTGAGGTGCACATATTGGTAATTGTAGGAATATCCTACCTTGATTGAACTTTTATCGGGTAACAACCACCGCATGGAGAATCTGGGTTCTAGACCTTGATAAAATTTAATTAAATCACCGTTTGAATATTTAATCGATGTGTCGGGCTTGCTTATATCTCCTTTGATGTATCGAGTGAAGGGACCTACAAACTCATAGGTGCTATAGCGCAAGCCTGCATTGATTTTAATGTTTTCATTGACATCAAATTCATCCATGAAGTATGCTGCATTTTCATGGCTGTAGAGCCGTTGAATTTCGCCAGTGTCAAACACAACATCTTGTGATTCGGCAGAAACACTTGTTGGCGTGAAGGTGTGGTAGATGTAATCCAAGCCCCATTTCACGCGGTGTCTAGAATTTGGATACCATGAAAAATCAACCTTTCCACCGACATCTCGAACACCAGAACGCAACTCAAAGTTGAATTGGTCTTGTGATGATTTGAATGCAAACATGTAGTCAGAAAAGGTCCCGGTAACATTCATGAACAACTTATTGGTAAAAAGGTGATTCCAGCGCAGTGCCGCAATTCCATTTCCCCAAGGCATTTGCACATTGAAATTGTCGTCCTTGCTCTTGTAGGTGAACATATCCTTTCCGTAATACCCAGAAAGAAAAATACGGTCTTTGTCACCCAGTTTATAATTGAGTTTTAGATTGACATCGTAAAAATAATAACCTGAACCTCTAAATGGCGACGTGTCAGGAATGAATGCTTTCATGAGTAGATCAATGTAGGTGCGACGGCCAGAAATGATAAATGAACCGCGGTCTTTTTTTATAGGGCCTTCAATGGTAAGTCGGCTGGAGATCACACCGATTCCGCCCTTCACCTTGAATTTCTTCATGTTCCCCTCATTCATGTTTACCTCCAAGACAGAAGACATGCGACCCCCATAATTCGCGGGCATTCCACCTTTGATCAGATTCACACTTTTCACGGCATCTGCATTAAACACGGAGAAAAATCCAAACAAATGGGCCGCATTGTACACCACACCTTCGTCCAATAACACCAAGTTTTGGTCTGGACCACCACCACGCACATAGAATCCTTGTCCGCCCTCTGAAACTGAGGAAACTCCAGGAAGAAGTTGAATGGTTTTAATGATGTCTACTTCACCCATGAATGCAGGAAGTGTTTTGATTTGATCCATCTGCAATTCAATCTGACCTATTTTAGTGGAATTGACATTTTCACCCTTCTTGGCATTGACCTGAACTTCTTGAAGTTCTTGAAGACTTGTGCCCAATTCTACATCAAGCTTCACATCATTGGCAAGGTTTATTTCTTTAATTTCTGTATCCAAACCCGTTGCACGAAACTCAATGAGATAAGTTCCTGCGGGAACTGTTAGGGAGTAAAAACCATAAGTATTTGTAACCGCTCCCTTCGAAATGGATGGAATATATACCTTGGCACCAATCATTGCCTCACCACTTCTGCCGTCTGTGATGTATCCGCTAATCGTTTGATTTTGCTGAGCAAACGACACGGCAGAAAGCAGAAAAAGAAAGGTGAATAATAGGTAGTTCTTCATGGATTGAAGGGTGCTTTTTTATTGAGGTGCAAAGTAACAACAACTTGACGCATTTTTGGTTTGTTTTAAGTGAATTTTTCTGTGTTTTTTCTCTAGTGATCATCAGGAAACTTTGGATAAACGTCTCTAATTATTCCGTAAATTTGTCGCGCATTGAGCATTAATTTATTCGCATGAAAATCTCATACAACTGGATCAAACAATACATCAATACGGACTTAAGCCCGGATGAAATCGGTAAAACATTAACCGATACTGGTCTTGAAGTGGAAGGAATTGAGCGACTTGAATCTGTAAAAGGTGGATTGGAAGGCGTTTTTGTGGGTGAGGTGTTGACCTGTGATAAACACCCTGATGCTGATCGGTTGAAGGTGACTACAGTTTCCATCGGCGGTGAACCTTTGCAAATCGTTTGTGGAGCTGCAAATGTAGCGGTCGGACAAAAAGTAGCTGTTGCGACCGTTGGAACGACCCTATATCCTTCGTCGGGTGAGCCGATGAAAATGAAGCTTTCGAAAATTCGAGGTGTTGAATCACACGGTATGTTGTGTGCGGAGGATGAGCTCGGACTAGGGACATCACACGATGGAATCTTAGTGCTCAACGCAACAATCAAAGTGGGAACACCTGTCGCGCAAGTGTTTGAATTGGAGGATGATTTTCAAATCGAAATCGGATTGACGCCAAATCGTGCGGATGCCATGGGACATATTGGCGTGGCGCGCGACCTTTTGGCATCCCTCAATTTTCACCACAAGTCAGCACTCACCTTAAAGTGGCCTTCGATTGCTGAATTTAAGGTTGAAGACAAGGATACGAACATAACTGTTTCGGTGGCTGAACCACTGCTGTGTCCAAGATATACAGGAACAGTAATCAAAAATGTAAAAATAGAGGCATCACCAGCTTGGTTGCAAAAGCGACTGCGTTCGGTGGGCTTGTCACCAATCAATAATGTGGTGGATGTCATCAATTTCGTCATGCGCGAGTTGGGAACTCCTTTACACGCCTTTGATGTTGCCGCTCTCAATGGTAAGATTGAGGTCAAGTTTGCAAAAGCAGGGGAGAAGTTCACCACCTTAGACGGGGTAGAACGAAGCTTGGAGGATGATCAATTGATGATTACCAATGGGATAGATAATTTGTGCATCGCTGGAGTCTTTGGCGGACAAACTTCTGGCATTACCGAACAAACAACGTCAGTATTTCTTGAATCGGCCTATTTCAACCCTGTTTCTGTTCGAAAAACAGCCCGTTTTCACGGCTTAAATACGGATGCGAGTTTCCGTTTCGAACGCGGAGTGGATCCAGAATTGACCCTTTACGCATTGAAACGTGCTGCCTTGCTTATCATAGAGATTGCTGGTGGAGTTATAGCCATGGAACCTTGCGATGTGCATGCGGAAACACCAAAGCCAGCGCGAATTGACTTCAGCTTTCACCGATGCAACCAGTTGATTGGAACAGAAATCGATCGCGAGGGGGTGAAAAACATCTTGGCTTCCTTGGACATTAAAGTCATTTCTGAGCATGATGATACTGCAGTTCTTGAAGTGCCGGCCTACCGTGTTGATGTCCTTCGTGAAGCAGATGTCATCGAAGAGGTCTTGCGTATTTTTGGATTCAACAATGTACCACTGCCCGAAAAATTGAATTCATCCATTGGAACATCGCGCAAACCTGATGTGGACCATTTCCGTTTTACATTGGCAGAGATGCTCGTGGGCAAGGGGTTTTACGAGGTGATGAACAATTCTTTGACAAGTTCAAGCTATGTGGCGACACTTGGAAATGACGCACTCAGAGCAGAAAACAATGTGGAAATGCTCAACCCATTGAGCCAGGAACTGGACGTGATGCGCCAAAGTATGGTTTTTGGTATTTTGGAAGGAATTCAACACAATCAAAATAGACAGCATCCAGACTTCAAATGTTTTGAGTTCGGAACGACCTACCATAAATATGGCGACCGCTATGTGGAAAGCAAACGTTTGATTCTCTCGATAACAGGCAGGAAAAGTCCTGAATCGTGGAACTCTAGTAGCGAGACGGTCAATTATTTCTCCATGAAAGGTGTCGCAGAAAGCATTTTCTCGCGCTTGGGATTGAAAGGATTTTTGAATTATGCCGAATGGAAAACATCTGTTTTCGAGGAAGGTGCAGAGTTGACCCTATTGAAAAGTAAGGTAGGACAAATTGGATGGATTGGGAACAAGGTAAAGAAACACTTCGGAATCAAACAAGATGTGTTCTTTGCTGATTTGGATTGGGATGTGCTGATGGAACATGTGAAAAATGTGAAGATGCGCTCCAATGAGTTGCCGAAAACATTCGCTACTCGTCGCGATTTTTCTTTGCTCCTAAATAAAGAAGTGACTTTTGCGGAGATTGAATCTGCAGCCAAGTCATGCGATCGAAAAATCCTTCGCGAAGTTGGACTTTTTGATGTCTACGAAGGCAAAAACCTCGATGAAGGCAAAAAATCTTATGCGATTTCTTTTACGTTTCAAGATGCAGAAAATACCCTACGCGATGAGGCTGTAGATGCTGTTATGGAGAAAATTCGAAAAGAATTGGAAGTTAAGTTGGGCGCCAAATTGCGCTCGTAATACACACAGCCAATGGAATTAAAAGGATTGGTAATCACGGGTATCGGAACGGATGTTGGTAAAACAGTGGTCAGCGCAATTGTTGCTCAGGCCTTGGAGATGGACTATTGGAAACCGGTGCAAGCCGGAGATTTGGACAATAGCGATACGAAGAAAGTAGCCCGTCTAACGCATGGAATCAACTGCTTAACCGAACGCTATCGATTAACTGTACCTGCCTCCCCGCACTATGCTGCAAAACACGATGAACTTACGATATCTCCCAATGATTTTCAGTTGCCATCAACGGATGATCGTCCTCTTTTGATTGAAGGTGCTGGTGGCGTATTGGTTCCTTTCAACGACCAAGGATTTGTTTTTGCCGATTTAATGCTGCAATGGAAATTTCCAGTGATTGTAGTTTCTCGTCATTATTTAGGGAGTATTAATCATACCTTGTTGACTTTGGAAGTACTAAAGTCAAGAAAAATAAACGTGGCTGGGATTGTTTTTGTTGGGGATGAAAATAGCGCTACAGAGTCGATTATTCTTTTGAATTCAGGAGTTCGATTTATTGCCCGAATACCTCTTGCTGATGAAGTAAATCAGCAATTTATCCAAGAACAGGCACAACGAATCGCTTCGACATTAAAGGTTATTTTTTCATGAGTGATCTCCTCAAGCGCGATCAGAAATATGTGTGGCACCCATTCACGCAAATGCAAACTTCGCCTGCACCGCTGCCAATTGTTCGCGCCAAGGATGCCGTTCTTTATGCAGAGGATGGCTCTGAATACATCGATTGCAATTCATCCTGGTGGGTAAATATCCATGGACATGGAAATGAGCACATTTCTAAGGCAGTCACAAAACAACTGGAAACCCTGGATCACATTATTTTTGCTGGAGTGACACATCCCGTTGGGGTTGAGCTCGCCGAAAGAATTGTGGCTGTTCTGCCTCCCAATTTAACTCGTGTTTTTTTCTCGGATGATGGTTCTACATCCGTGGAGGTCGCATTAAAAATGGTTTTTCAATATTGGTTCAATCAAGGTCTACCACGCCACCGCATTCTCGCTTTGGATGGTGCTTACCACGGGGATACTTTTGGTGCGATGTCGGTTGGACAGCGGGATTATTTTAATGCGCCATTTGAGCAGTTTTTCTTTGATGTGGATTTTTTGCAATTTCCAGTAGAATCCAACCATGTTGAATTGCTATCTAAGGCAGAGTCGCTTTTTAAAACAAATGAATTTGCAGCGCTCATTGTCGAACCACTCGTTCAAGGATCAGCAGGGATGCGCATGTATTCCGCCACTTTCTTGGATGAATTGACCACCTTGGCACATAAATACCGCGTGAAGGTGATCTTCGATGAGGTGATGACGGGCTGGGGGAGAACAGGGACGCTCTTTGCCCTCGATCAATGTGCTGAAAAACCAGACATCGTTTGCCTGTCTAAAGGCTTGACAGGGGGTGTTCTCCCTCTGGGTTTAACTGTTGCGAGTGATGAAATATATGAGGCCTTTTTGTCGGACGAAAAAGTAAAGGCTCTCCTTCACGGACATTCATTCACCGGAAATCCCTTGTGTTGCGCTGCAGCTTTAGCCAACTTAGATCTGTTCGAGCTTCCAGTGACGTTTGACAATATTGCACGCATTACTCAGCAACATACTTTGTTTATCGATAAAATACAGTCGCACATTGGCGTTTTGGATGCCCGTCAACACGGGACAATTTTAGCGATTGAACTAAAAGATCCTTCAGGGCGAGCTTATTTTTCAAACATTCGAGATGTGGCCTATGCCTTTTTTCTTGAGCGTGGATTGCTGATTAGACCTTGCGGAAATGTGGTTTTTTTAAATCCCCCGTATTGCATCAGCAATGCCCAATTGGATCTGGCTTATCAGGCAATTCATGCGTTTATTGATACACTTTCAGTGGCGGATTAACATTTTTTTTGAGTTGTTAGCGATCAAAAGCTGCTTTCATTCGTTATTCCTTCGTAAAACCCACACACATGATTAAGCCCTTCTCTCTCATTTTCGTTTTAGGCGCCTTGTTTTCCTGCACTGCACAACCGAAACAAGTCCCTGGTGCTGCCCGAACTGAACCGCGCGATACCACCCAAAAGTACAACACACTCACAGCTCAAGAGGAAAAAGTTCTTCTTGAAAAAGCCACAGATCGCGCCTTTACAGGAACGTATTTTGATAAAAAAGACAAAGGACTTTATATCTGTCGCCGCTGCAACAATCCCTTATACATTTCAGAGGACAAGTTCGAATCACATTGTGGTTGGCCAAGTTTCGACGATGAAATCGATGGGTCAGTGATTCGTGTGTCGGATGCAGATGGCATGCGCACAGAAATTATTTGTGGAAATTGTCGGGGACATTTGGGTCATGTCTTTATTGGCGAAGGTTTTACCGATAAGGATACACGTCATTGTGTCAATACGAGTTCGCTAAGATTCGTTCCCGCGGCAGAAACCAAGAGTTTAGCCCCTGTGATTGAATAAATGTGCTAATTTTGTGAGACTTAACTCAGAACTGTGCGCATCGACGACCTATTTAAACAATTCACAGACATTAAATTTCAAGCCGATAAATTGCTTAAATCAGATGCCGCCGATTACGCTGCAGTTTCACGATTTGCTAAGCAATCAGAAGAAATCCGTCACTCTTTGATAAAGATGCAGTTGAATGATGAGTTATTGTCTTTGGTGCATGACATCCATGAAATCGATCCTGATTATCTACCGAAATGCTCCTTTGGGGTAAAGTTTCTCGGGCTAATCACTTTTGGAGTTTCGAAAAGAAGGCACATTCTAAAAAAGCGAAAAGACTATTTCTTGTTTCATCTTCGAAATACGCGCGACCAGTATATCTATCTGAATCTTCTATTGAAGGAAATTTAGAAGGGATTAAGAATTACTAGTTACTAGTTACGAATTACTAGTTACGAATTACGAATTGAATCACGAGTTTGGTGGCTCCACCGCAGCGGACACGTGAGGCTCTCGAAGCCACGAATTACGAGTTAAGGTTTTGATGACTGCGTCAAATTGCTGCCTTTGGCAATTCGGTGATTACGTCAATTCGATGACTGCGTCAATTCGCGCAGCGATCAAATTCTTAATTCTTAATTTTTCATTCTTAGTTCCCTCACAACTCAATCTCCCCAAAGAACTTGAATTCAACGCGTCGATTTAGTGCTCGGCCTTCACGCGTTTCGTTTGGTGCAATAGGAGTAGTAAGTCCCATGTATTCTATTTTAAATCGATCTTTAGGAATCCCTTGTTTAACGAGGTAGTTGCGCACTGCTTCAGCACGTTTGCGAGATAGGGTGTTATTGTAGGCTGCTGTTCCTGTGTTGTCGGTGTGACCAGAAATGATGACTACAACATCGGACCGTTCAATAAGGACTTTAGCCAATTCATTCAAATACGTTTTTTGAAGGCTATCAATGTTTGATTTATCGAAATCAAATGTGACATTCTTTAGGTTGAATTTTGGTTTGACCGGTTCGACAACGGGAACAACTTCAGGCACTACTTCAACGACAAGTTTTTCTTGTTGAATCAAAAAAGTGTAGATGTCGTCTTGTTTTCCTGCGCTTGACCGGTTGGATGCAAAATAGCCTGTTGAATCGTTTAAAAAGAAGATACTTAAATCGTCGTATTTGGAATTGATAGGTTCGCCTAGGTTTGCAATTACGCCTTCTTTCAACTCGAAGTTATCCAGTCCGCCTAGAGATTGGGTATTTGTGGAACTGAAGTACAAACGTCCATCAAAGACCATAGGGAAACATTCTGTGGAGTCTGAATTTATTTCATCCAGTGCAACAGGTGTGCTCCAATTGGCATCGGTAAACACACTGTAATAGATGTCATAGTCGTTTTTCTTTTTGCCCATGTTGGTCGCAAAATAAAGTCGCTTTGTTGCCGGGTCAAAGAAGGGATGTGTCACATTGTATTGATCATTATTCAAAGGAAAAACGAAAGGATTTGACCATTTTCCTTCGGAGCGAAGGGAGTAATAGATACCAAGCTTGTTTTTGGCCGAACCTGAGTTATTTGTGAAGAAGAAGATTCCGTTTTCTTGATCGATGCTTACTGGTCCGTCGTTCAGTGAAGAATTCACGGAGGTTTCAACACCTGACGCGCTTGCAAGTTTTAGTTCTTGTTTGGCAAAAGTATTTAAAATGAAAACATCAGAAAAGGGTTTTAAACTTACCTCATCTGTGGGTACATTCCCGTTGATGTCCTTCAGCGCGGCCGATACAAAAGCGATTTTCCCATTGATCAGTCGCACTCCATAATCGTCAAATGGAGTATTGAACGAAACGGTATCTATTGTTACCTTTTGCGCAAAAAGTGCAGTCGAAAAAAACAAAAGAAAGGAAATAAAAACAAAGAAAAAGCGCATATTGAATGGTTACAATCAATTAAAGAAACGTGGGCTATCTGCAGTGCGAACCGCTTTATTGAACTTTAGGCGCAAGGCCAATTCGTGGGATTGAATCGACACTTTGTTCATTGCGTTCATCGGGTAAGCATAGGAGTAACCCACATAGAAACGATCTTTGATGTTTACGCCAACAATTGCTCCGATGCTTCCTTTCAAGTGATACGTTAAACCGAAATCGATGAGTTTCTTTGCTGTAAATACAGCATTGATGTCCATGCTTAATGGGCCACCATATCCAAACACGGCCATCACACTTGGACGCAAATCAAGGTTTTGTCCAAGTTCAAGGTTCACTCCGGCGTAGGTAATGTATCCTCCTTTCTTGTCGATGAAATTGCTCATGTCCATGCGGTTGAAGCGCAGAGAAGCAACGCGAGGAACGGAGAAGCCAACATACACCTTTTTGGAATAAGCTAGGAAACCAAATCCAGCATTGTACGACAATCCCGTAGTGAGGTTGTTCATCATGTCTGGGTCATTTGCAACTGTCGTTGAAAGTTCGGAGGTAATCACCGAATGGTTGATTGCCGAAAGTTTCAATCCGGCAGAGATTTTCCAGTTGTTGTTGATCTTCAAATGGTAGGCACCCACAAGATTCAAACTAGTCGATTGTACCGGACCTGTTTGATCGGAGATGAATGTAGCACCTGCACCGAAGTTGTCAAACACACGGAAGTTTCCAGAAACAGTTGCTGTCTTTGGAGCACCGGGCATACCCACCCAGTATTGTGTTCCAACTACCGAAACATCAGAGTACTCATTCGATCCCGCTTGAGCAGGATTTAGTGTAAGTGCATTGAATCGGTACTGTCGATAACTTGGGTCCGTTTGTGCCTGTGTCTTTTCCAAGGATAGAATTCCGAGAGAAAGGATGGTCAATTGTATGGATAGTTTTTTCATAATCGTTCTGAAAAATTTCATGTTATTGTTTCACTCGGTTGATGTAGACAAATCCTTTTTTGATTTCGCCGTTCAATGTCAAGACATAGTAGTACGTTCCGTCAGGAAGCGCTTGACCATTGTCTGAGCGTGTTCCGTCCCAATCGTTGTTGTACGTTTTACTTGAATATACTTGGTTTCCGTAACGGTTGAATACGTCAATACTGCGTTCGTTGAAGAACTCAATGTTTCCAACAATAAACAAGTCATTGATGTTGTTTCCATTCGGAGTAAAGGCCTCGGGAATATCCGCTTCAATTGGATCTGTTGTTCCATCACAAGAGTCATCAATTCCATCGTTGTCGGAGTCAATCCCATTTGTCTGTACGGTTACTTTGATTGTTGTAATTGTAGAATTTCCATTCACATCGATCAATGTTACGGTAATGGTGTTTTCACCGATGTCACCACAATCAAAGTCTGATTGATTCAGAATCGTAGAAGCCAATCCACAGTTGTCGCTTGAGCCTAAGTCAACATCAGCGAAGGTAATGCTTGCAGCACCGGCGTTGTTGAGTACGATGGTGATGTCTTGCAGCTGAGCTGTCGGATTGATGATATCAGTTACAGTTATATTTTGTGTCGCTGTAGCGGTGTTTCCACTCGCATCCGTAGCAGTCCATGTGATGGTTGTCACACCTACAGGGAAGTCAAGTGGTGCATCGTTCACTACAGATGAGAGGCTACAGTTGTCTGTTGCGAATGGATTTCCAAGAACAAGACCTGAAGCAACACAGTTGGCTGTAGTGTTTACATTGAGTGAAGTTGGAGCAACAATTGTCGGCGCTTGAGTATCAGTTACTGTTACAGTCTGAGTAGCTGTAGCCGTATTTCCATTTGCATCGGTCACAGTCCAAGTCACAGTTGTTGTTCCCAATGGGAAGATCGCGGGTGCATTGTTCGTCACACTTGCTACGGTACAGTTGTCAGCCGTTGTTGGAGTTCCCAAAACCACGTTAAACGCTGCACAAGAGTTGTTTGCTTGAGCAGTAACATTGGCAGGCGAGGATATGGTAGGATTGATCGCATCTGTTATCGTCACGGTTTGTGTTGAGGTAGCTGTGTTTCCACTTGCATCCGTAGCAGTCCAAATAACGGTTGTTGTGCCGATAGGGAAGGATGAAGGAGCGTTGTTTGTTACAGTTACTGCCGAACAGTTATCCGCTGTTGTTGGAGTACCAAGTGTAACACCTGTTGCTGTGCAGCCAGTGTTTGTGGTTGCATTCACAGCAGCCGGAGCACTGATTGTTGGGTTCACTTGATCAACTACTGTAACTGTTTGTGTTGCAGTTGCTGTGTTTCCACTCGCATCAGTTACTGTCCATGTCACTGATGTTGCTCCTGAAGGGAATGTTGTCGGTGCATTGTTTGTGACTGAAGCTACAGAACAGTTGTCGCTGAATTCAGGACTTCCAAGGTTCACGTTCTGAGCATTACATCCTGTTGTGGAGGAAACCGTCACATTCGCTGGTGCAGCTACTGTTGGAGCAATGACATCTGTGACAGTGACGGTTTGTACCGCCATTGTTGAATTTCCACTCGCATCTGTTGCTGTCCATGTTACGGTTGTTGAACCAACAGGGTAGCTTGAAGGCGCATTGTTTGTTACAGTTACCGATGAACAGTTGTCGCTCGTTGTAGGTGTTCCAAGAATAACTCCTGTCGCAGCACATCCTGAAGTGGTAGTTGCTGTTACCGTTGCTGGTGCAGTGATGGAAGGAGAAACAAGGTCAATGACTGTAACCGTTTGCGTTGCTGTTGATGTATTTCCAGCCCCATCTGTTACAGTCCACGTTACGGTTGTTGTTCCGATCGGGAAAGAGCTTGGAGCATTGTTGCTTACAGTTCCCGCAGTACAGTTGTCTGCAGTAAATGCATTTCCAATGTTGCTCGCTGTAACTGAGCACGTCGCTCCTGCAGGAATGGTGATGTTCGCTGGGGCAACTAGTGAAGGTGCACCTTGGTCAACCACCGTTACGGTTTGTGTCGCAGTGGCTGTATTTCCGCTGTTATCTGTTACCGTCCAAGTTACTGTTGTAGCTCCCAAGGGGAATACTGCAGGAGCATTATTGGTAACGGAAGCTACTCCACAGTTGTCAGCAGTGAATGGTGTTCCAAGGTTAACATTAAAGGAAGCACAACTTGCGTTGGCTTGAACAGTCAGTGCTCCCGGAGCTGAGATCGTTGGTACAGTGTTGTCAGTGATGGTGACAGATTGCGCTGCCGTTGAACTATTTCCAGCAGCGTCGATTACCGTCCAAATTACAAGTGTTGTTCCTAATGGGAAGGTTGCAGGGGCATTGTTTGTTACACTGGCTACTGAGCAGTTATCTGCTGTTGTAGGTGTTCCTAAAAGAATGCCAGTAGCATTGCATGCCGCATTTGCTGTGGCATTGACCGTAGAAGGAGCAACAATGGTTGGTGCACTAGTGTCAAGCACAACTACAGATTGTGTAGCAGTTGAACTGTTGCCATTTCCATCAGTGAAGTTCCAAGTGATTGTATAAGTTCCTTGTGCATTGTAAGTCAATGGATCTGTTGTCGTACCCGTTACTGTCCCAGAGCAATTGTCGTTTGCTGTCGGTGCAGTTATAGTTACGGAGCAAGCTCCTGAAACTGTCGCCAATGTTGGTGCAACAGGTGCGAGATTGTCATTCACAGTAACTGTAAATGAACACGTCGACGTATTGCCAGCTGCATCAGTTGCCGTATAGGTCACTGTTGTTGCTCCTGTAGGGAAGAACGATCCAGGAGCATGAGTAGAAACAACAGCAACAGCCGGACAGTTGTCCGAAGTTACGGGTTCAACCCATGTCACAACAGTTCCACAACCTGTGGCTGAAGCAGTAGAAGTAACGTTTGCTGGACAGTTTGTGATTACAGGAAGTTCATCATCCGTTATCGTAATGGTAAATGAAGCATTGATAGAGTTGCCACTCGCATCTGTAAGTGTGTAAGTTTGCGTAGTCACTCCAACAGGGAAGATCGCTCCAGAAGTTAGACCTGAGCCGTCGGTTTGACTCAAAACAGCGCCACATGCATCAAAGAATGTCGGGATCGCATACGTGATCACACGACCACAAAGACCATCAACAGCAGTTTGAGTAATGTTCGAAGGAACAGTTGCAAAACCTGGCGCAACATTGTCTTGAACAGTTACAACAGCCACGCAAGTCGCTGAATTCCCGTTCACATCAGTAACAGTCAAGGTCACGTTGTTCGCACCTGTATCAAAACATCCAAAAGTTGTTTCGGACAGAGAGAAAGTAGCAATTGCACAGTTGTCTGTTGAACCATTGTTGATTTGTGCCGGGGTGATTGTTGCCACTCCTAAAGCATCTAGTTGTATCGTTATATTCTGACAAACAACCGTTGGAGCGATGATGTCTTGAACTGTAACGACCGAAAGACACGTAGAGCTATTTCCATTGACATCAGTTACCGTCATCACGATTGGATTTGCACCAACATTGGCACAGGTGAATGCGGATTGAGAAAGTGTCATTGTCGCAATTCCACAGTTGTCTGCCGACCCATTGTCCACTTGTGCAGTTGTAACACTCGTGTTACCCGTAGCATCCAATTGAATGCTTACGCTTTGACACAAGGCGCTCGGATTTTCGTTGTCTGTAACAGTAACGGTTTGAGTTGAGGTAGCTGTGTTTCCTGAGCCATCCGTTACAGTCCATGTCACAGTAGTCGTTCCGGTTGGGTAACTTGCGGGAGCATTGCTCACTACAGAAGCTACAGAACAGTTGTCTGCTGTTAAAGGTGTACCAAGTGCAACCGCTGATGCGCTGCAAAGTCCTGGATCCGTATTTACACTCACATTTGCAGGTGCTGTGATCGTAGGATTTTGATTGTCACTTACGGTTACAGTCTGTGTCGCTGTTGCTGTATTTCCAGAGCCGTCAGTAACTGTCCAAGTCACTGTTGTCGTTCCCAATGGGAAGGCAACAAGACCATTGTTTATTGTGGATGCAACAGAACAGTTGTCTGCAGTTGTTGGCGTACCAAGTGCTACACCTGTAGCCGTGCACGTTCCGGCATCTGCAAATACACTCACATTGGCAGGTGCTGTGATCGTCGGATTTTGATTGTCACTTACGGTTACAGTTTGTGTCGCTGTGGTTGTATTTCCAGAGCCATCGGTCACTGTCCAAGTCACTGTCGTTGTTCCCAATGGATAAGTAGTCAATCCGTTATTTAAAGTTGAAGCTACTGAACAGTTATCAGCAGTTGTCGGTGCACCTAGTGCGACTCCTGTTGCCGTACATGTTCCTGCATCAGCAAACACATTGACATTTGCTGGAGCAGTAATTGTTGGGTTTTGATTGTCAATGACCGTTACTGTTTGAGTTGCTGTAGCGGTATTTCCAGAACCATCTGTTACAGTCCATGTGACTGTTGTTGCTCCCAATGGGAAGCTAGCAGGGGCATTGCTTACTACTGAGGCAACTGAACAGTTATCCGCTGTTGTCGGTGTTCCAAGGGCAACACCTGTAGCATTGCATGATCCTGTATTCGCATTGACTGTCACTGCAGCAGGCGCTGTAATGGTTGGATTCTGATTGTCCGTAACAGTTACTGTTTGAGTTGCTGTCGCGGTATTTCCAGAACCATCTGTTACAGTCCATGTGACTGTTGTTGCTCCCAATGGGAAGCTAGCTGGGGCATTGCTTACAACTGAGGCAACTGAACAGTTATCCGCTGTTGTAGGTGTGCCAAGTGCAACACCTGTCGCTGCGCAAGATCCTGCATTTGCCACTACACTCACTGCGCCAGGTGCTGTAATCGTTGGATTAACAAGGTCTTGAATGGTAATCAACACATTATCTGTTGCTGTACAACCATTCAAGGTAGATGATAGGGTGAATGTCGTTGTTGTTGGAACAGTAAAAGAAGGAGTTAATGAGCTTGATGTAAATCCAGCTGGAGTTGAACTCCATGATGCTGGAGGAGCTGCTGCGCCACTGATTACGATATTGTCGATATACCAATTGTTTATATTCCAAACATCTCCGTTGAAACGGAAACGTAAATAGAAAATTTGATTGTCAACAACACCTAGGTTAACTCCACTCACTGCAGAAGCACCAATACTTGCTGTAGGATTGATTGTCCAAACTGGCGTCCATGTTATATTGTCTAAGGATACTTCAGCACTCAGGGCATAGGTTCCCGTGAAGTGATCTACATTCTGGATGAAGGACATCGTCAATCCAGTGTAACCTGTTGCTGTAATTACAGGCGAAAATGCACTAGCGTCTAAGAATGTTCCCACTCCACCACTTAACCATTGGAAAAATAATTCTGGGCTTGTACCTCCAGCATTTGCAGTAGTGATTACACCCCAGCGCGTTGGATCATTCGTCGTCCAGTTGATTGTGCCACCAAAATTTTCATTAAACACATTTGCTGTCATTGGGGCCACAGTGCCCGCAAGGTTGATATTACCCGGACATTGCGTTTGGTCAGGACCAGCATTCACTACTGGATTTGGATTTACTGTGATCGTGATACTTGCACAGTTCACGCTCCATTGTCCTGCGTTAAAATTGCGGGCATAATAAGTTGTTGTCGCTGTTGGAGAAACTGTCAAGGTATTTCCTGTTCCAATTTGCCCAGTTGTAGCGCATCCCCCAGTGAACCAGTATACTGTTCCAACGGCACCATTTGCAGTTAACACGGTACTTTGGCCGTTACAAATCGTTGAGGAACTCGCAGTAATGGAAGTCAAGTCTGCTGGTGGTGGCGTTGTACACGAAAGCGCAATGCTGAATGCACTATTTGTACTGTAACCATGCACTAAGATGTAATAGTTTTGACCGACAACCGACGTCCATGTATATGATGCGGATAAGCCGGTACAAGCCGGGCCGTTGTCATCAATTCCACCCACACAGGTCAGGGTAGAACAGTTCGGTCCTGAGAAAATTCCAATTTTACTGTCCCATACCGTTCCACACAACGATGCTGTCATGATTTGACCATTTCCAGGAATCACATACCATACTCCAGGCATTGTTTGAGTGGTCGTACATGTACCATTTTCTCCTGTTCCAGAATTTGTGGCGTTGGTTGTTGTACCTGCTAAAGTCGCTCCACAGCTGATAGATGTTGCACTACATACCAAATCATTTGGTGGTGCAACAGCGGGAGTAACACATGTGAGCGCTAAACTAAATGCACTTGTTGTTGAATATCCAGAAACATTGATCCAATAGGTAGTTCCTAAGGTTGAAACCCAAGAAAAAGAGGCAGATGTACCTGCGCACGCAGGACCACCATCATCTATTCCACCAATACATGTCAAAGCGATACATAGGGCTCCTGAATAAATTTGAATTTTACTATCCCAAGCGGTAGCGCACAAAGAAGCAGTAATCGTTTGGCCTGTGCCAATAAACGTGTACCATACACCCGCACTACTTTGGGCTGTGCCACATAAAGTAGTACCCTCGTAGGTGCCTGTTGATGTCGCATTGACAGTTGTTCCCGCTGTGGTTGAGCCACATGCAACAGTTGTTGCATTACACACCAAATCATTGGCAGGTGCAGCAGGTGCGGCTCCGATACAGCAAACGCTGCGGGTTCTTAACGCAGTTGAATTTCCACATGCCGCATTCGCATGTGTATAAAAGCGCACCGTTCCTGTAATGGTGGCTACCCATGTAATACCAGCGGCACCTCCAACACCAGAGGCATAGGACAATGTTCCTCCATTATTTGCAATGGTAATAAAGTCATTTATGTTTGAACTTCTAAATCGGTAGGTGTTTCCAGCAGTAACATTCACTTTTGAATACTCACCACCATAACCTAGTGTTGTAATAGTTTGGTAGGTACATGTTACGCCACACGTCGGGGTGAATGTCGTGGCAGGATATTGTCCGTACAAAGCCCCCAAACATTGAGCCTTCAGACTATTGCTAAAAACAACCGTGCTTACTGTTGTTAAAATGAGCAAACAGACCTTGAGTCTTGAAAGTATTTTTGTTGAAATCATGATTATTGATTTGAAAGGTTAGTTAGGAACTCTTCCATGAACACGAGCAATGTGTTCGAGTTGATTGGGTTGTTGATGTGAACGTAAACTCTTGTTGCATCTAATCGTTGATCGACGACACAATCACCACAGATGGAAGTAATTTTCATTAAATATTGATCAATCGATGAAGATGGCACTTGATTTTGCACCATGAAACTGCGAATCTCTTGATCGAGACTCATAATCTTTGTGTACATGACGTGCAGTTCTGGATTTTCAGTTTTCTGATACTCCAATTTCGCTTTTTCAGTCGAACCACTCGTGTTAGACGATTGTATAACTGTTCGTGTCTCGGATTGTCCAAAGGATAGATTGGAGCCACTTACTAGAAAGAACAAAATGATTGCAGGGAATGGATTTCGAAAGAATCCATTTTCCAAAAGGGTCTTTTTGACCGGCTTTTGCTTGTACATGAGCAGTGTAGTTTTAAAGTTTTATCGTCTTAACAAAAGGTCTTGAACATCATTATTCATGCAGTATGTTAAAACTGTGTAAACTTAGTTAATTTAAAAATCATTTACAACAGCAAATATTCATCCATAAGGCGGTTTTATTCAATCGAAGGGGCTTTTTAATCAAAATAAGGAAGGTTTTAAACCTTATCAAGAAAAATGGAAAAGGTAAGCACCGAAAATAGTTGCCTGGATTACCTAAAGAATTCATTGTCTGAAATGAACAGCTATATTTCTCGTGAAATTTGTAAGGAAATTCATTCAGTCTTTCGACAAATTTCAATGATTCTGAACCGGTCATAACCAAAAGTTGGGGAGGAATTAAGATGGGGTGTTTATCCCAGCCCCGGGTTTTAACCTGGGGTTTTAGGGTTTCAACCCGAGGTATAATGAGAGCAATTGATGAAATGAATCAACCAAAGCAATGGTTTACCCTTGGGAAATTTTGGAATTGACTTGAACGATCAAGAAGCTTAATCTATTTCGAAAAAGGATTGTTTGACCCCCGCCGCAGCGGACAGGCCGATGGGGTCATTGGTTTTCGAGAGAGCTTAAAGTTTACAGAGATTCGACCCCGATGGGGTCATAAATAAACATAATGAATGTATGGGGCGCGAGTCAAATATCATTGTGGATTATCTACTAACTTAAAGATTCTGAGAGTAACATTTTTTCTTCTAAGTATCAATACCATACTATTATTTACTTTTTTCGGATACTTTCTTTTTAGATTGACGCAAGTTTGTGTGTAGTCCCCAGGTTTTGGTCTTGATCCTTTTGAACGGAAGAATTTTTTCGTTCGAGGCGGCACAGTTTACTTTAATTCATGCGTAGATCAAGACGAATGACAAGTGTTTTCATCAGTTATTTTGTGTTGTCAAGGAGTGGGCTGTACATCATGATGGCATTGTTTTCACTGACCAATTCATCACGAGATTTATCCGAGTTTAGCTCTTTTATCCGTTTCCAAATGCGATTATGGCGTGTGTATCCTCCCCACCATTGCTGCGAAAAGTGATGGTCGGTTTCAAAAACCTCAAAAGCAGAAGTTGGTGCTTGATTGGTGTGTATTGACCCACACAAGTGGGTGTCATCTAACCATAATTTGACTTGATAATCGGCTGATGTTGTATTGGTGAATTGCAAATCAATATAGTTGTATGAAAGCGTTGCGCCACAAGCAAAAGGAATGGTTCTGTTGATATCCGGAAATACATCATACCCATGCCGCCAGCGCTCGGTAATGGTGAGGGGGGTATGTAGAACCATCCAATAGAGTAAATTACTGAGTTGACAAAGTCCGCCACCAATGCCACTGGAAATTGTCCCATTTTCTAAAGTTAAACCGAGAACATACCCCTTTGATGCCCTTGTTCGACCCACATTTTTCCAAATGGAAAATGTTTCACCAGGCTTGAGAACGATACCATTCAATTGATGAATGGCAAGGCGCAGGTTGGTCACTTTGTTGTGTTGCAAATGCATGTCAACATCTTTCAATGGCCTGAGCAAGATGGATTGGTGGTCAAAGACGAGAAAGGGTAAGTCAACTTTTGGGTTTTGTTTCCCGAAGGAATTCCGCTTTAACCACCATCTTATGCGGCGCTTTAGGATAAAATACTCCTTTCCGAAAAACGTGCGAAGTTTACCTCGATGGATGGGTTTAGGAATGGAGGGTTGCTGGATCACAATTCTACGAGGGGCAATTCAGCGAAAAAGGAACTTTTCAATGACGGATCAAGCGCGGTATAAAAGGCAATGAGTAAAGCCATTTTTTTTCGAAGAACTGGATGTTTTTTCAAGGCATTGCGAAATTCTAAGGTCGGCGCAAATAAATTTTCCGCGAAGGAATTGATGTCATTTTCTAAGTCAGACGATGCATATTGAAACAAGAAGCCGCGCTCATTGTAGTAGGTGTCGAATGTTTGAGAATCGTTGTCGTCAATAAGGGCTTGTATCCCTCCATCACCGTAATCGATTTTGTTCAATTTTTTCCATGCCATTGTGTCAAGTAGGTCGGGATGTGCATACCACAGAATACTCGAAAACTCATGATGAAAGGTTTGTTCGATGAACCCATCTGTGAATCCTTCATCGACCCCACCATTTGACATATAAAGCGTATTGTCGGAATAGGTGCCAGCATACCCTTGGTTAAAGAATTCCAAAACGCCGAAGAGGTAGATTTCAATCAAATGCTCTTGGATGATGGGCAGTGGATATTTATCGAGGGCGGCAAATAAAACGGCAGTGGATCTTTTTTTCTCGCTATTGGGCAGTGAAGTTGTATGCGCATTGATTTCTTCGGAATACCAATTCTCTGGAAATGTCTCATCCGTGGCCTTGAATTTAAGTTGGATGCCTGATGAATGCTCGACCACCTGGGCATGGGTTGCAAATACGGTCGTCAGGAAGATTCCGAGGACAATTTGTTTTATGTGTCTTTTGATAAGTAGCATGAACTTAAGTTGAACGATCATAAATGTACATGTTTCCTTTTGTATGGATTTTTTTTGCATAAAAAAAACCGACGGGAATTCCCGCCGGCTCATTTATTCTGGGTCTGAAAAAAAATGACTATTTATCTGATCACAATGCGCTCCGTTGCGCGATTTCCAAATTCATCGATGGAAACAAGGGTGTATACGCCAGGATTCAAATCCACGCCAGCGAGTTTTCCTTCGTTCGTGAAATCAAGCTGCTTGAGTACAATTCCAAGGTCATTCATGATCATCGCGCTTCGAACAGATGCGTCGGCACTTAAGGTCACATGTCCTGATGATGGATTTGGATAGACACTGATGTTGCTCACTGCTGGCATTCCTGTCCCTGCTGCAATTTGCGGATTGCTCACACCTGTTACAACTGGGGCGTTTGGCTGTGTCAGCACAAATTTTCTGTAGGTACTGCATCCTTTGTCGTTTGTGACATTTACGCCATAGGTGCCTGCACTTAATCCGGATTGATCTTCTTGTGAAACAATCAGGTTGCTGCTGTTTCCTTCCCAAACAAAGGTAAGGCTTGGATCACTGACTATGAGGTTAATGCTTCCATTGCTGCCATGATAGGTCGATACATTGTTGACAATGGATGAGACTTGCACTGCTGCGGGGTCCACAAGGACAATATCAGCTGCCGCATAGGACACTGCATCATCGGCGACTTCGATGCGGTAAGATCCAGCGGCAAGATTTGCCATTTGGAAGCTTGAGCCGTTGATCATTTGGTCATTCACAAAGTAAGGCGCTTGACCTCCAATGATATCGATGAGGATAGTTCCGTTTTGATCACCGTGGCAATAGGGAGAATGCTTGGTGATTTGCAGTTTGAGTGGGATTTTTGTCGATCCAACTACGGTAGAAATTTGTGCGCTGGATTGAAATGCTGTGGCAAGAAGTCCTGCGGCGAATAATATAGTTCGTGTTTTCATGATGAGAAAATTTAAAGTGCTTTAGATAAAATGTGTTTGTATTAAAAGATAGCCGAACCATTTGAGCCATTCGCTCCATTGATATTAGGATTTACATTCGGTGTTGGTCCGCCTGTACCAAAGACTTGGGGTGCTTGATCAACTATAAAACGTTTCATTGTTTGACATCCATTGGATTCAGTTACTGTCACCGCATAACTACCAGCGCTCAAACCGCTTTGATCTTCAAGACTTTCCACCAGTCCAGAACCATCTGGGGTCATCCAAGAATACGATACAGATTGATTGTTTACTGTTAAATCAATTGCCCCGTTGTTTCCACCAAATAAGCTTACATTGGAAACAACTGCCTGCACATCAAGTTGCAAAGGTGAAAGAAGAATCACCTGTACTTCAGCACTTGACAATAGTGTGTCGGACACATAAATGCTATATGGTCCAGCAGACAGATTTGAAAATATAACCTGACTACCACCAATCTCAATTCCATTTACCCAGTATGGAGGGTATCCACCAAGGATGTCAACGACGATCGATCCGTCATTACTGGCATAACAAGAGGGATTTCCTGCAGCAAGTTGCAAGGAAAGCGGCAGTTTGGTGCCTGAACTTTGTGCGCTTGATGAAAAAGTCGAATTCAAAAAGGTGAAAGCGACCAGACCAAGAGCGATAAAAATTTGTTTTGTTTTCATAAGTGTGTTTTTTGCGTGTTTCGTTTGAATGTTTTAAGCCTTTCGACGAAACAAAGGTTCACACATTGCACTGGCTATGAAAGATATTGAAGGAGTAAGTCGGTTAAATTCAGCGCATCCGCTGAGTTAGACCTACGTAGTTCTACGCAATAGTGACCTGATTTTAAGGTTTTTCGATGCCACGAGGGGGATTGCGAGATGAAGAGAATAGGGTGCTTATCTCGGGTCATAACCAAAAGTTGGGGAGGAATTAAGATGGGTTGTTTATCCCAGCCCAGGGTTTTAACCTGCGGTTTTAGGGTTTCAACCCGGGGTATAATGAGACCAATTGAAGAAATGAATCAACCAAAGCAATGGTTTACCCTTGAGAAATTTTGGAATTGACTTGATTTATTAAGAAGCTTAATCCTTTTCGATAAAGGATTGTTTGACCCCGATGGGGTCACTGGTGTTCGCGGGAGCTTAAGTTTACAGAGATTCGACCCCGATGGGGTCATAAATATAGAGACTACTATAGAGCGCAAGTTAAATATCATCGTGGAATATCGATTAACTTAAAGACCCTAATTTATTGATACTCATTCTTTGGTCGATTCAATCGCTTCGCAAATGATTTTTCCGGCTTTACGAATTTCCTCCTCGCTTATGTTTAAGGGTGGAGAAAGTCTGAAGCTGTGCGGATGAGATAAGAACCAAAAACTGATCAATCCATGTTCAAGGCAACGATCAACCACGCGCTGAACACGCTCGCTCGATTCCATGTCAAAGGCGAACATCATTCCTATGCGGCGAATTGCCATTATTTCCTTTTCTTTCCCGATCAGTTCCTCCAATAGCTGACCTAAGCGTTCAACTTCGGCGTAATCAATTTCACTCGTCAAGACATCAATGAAGGCATCAGCGGCTGCACAAATGACGGGGTGACCTCCAAAGGTGGTGATGTGACCCAGCATAGGAGCATGGGTAAATTCCCACAAGTTTTCACGCGACGACACCAATGCTCCAGCGGGCATTCCACCCCCCAAGGCTTTTCCAAGTGTTAAAATGTCAGGAATTACGTTGAAATGTTCAAAGGCAAAGTTTTTGCCTGTTCGACCGAGACCGCATTGGATCTCGTCGAATATAAGTTGAGCGCCCACTTCTGTGCATCGTTCGCGAAGGGCGAGTAAAAATTCTTTTGACGGAATGCGCACACCGGCATCACCTTGTACCGTTTCAATTATTACCCCGGCAGTTTTTTCGGTGATGCTTGCTAAGTCTTCGATTTCATTGAATCGTAAAAAACGAACATCGGGAAGGAGGGGTCTGTATTTTTGTTTTTTAAGTTCGTTTCCCGACACGCTCAATGAACCATGCGTGCTTCCGTGGTATGATCCGCGAAAGGAGACAAGTTCGGTTCGCCCAGTTACACGCTTAGCTAATTTTAAGGCCGCCTCATTGGCTTCTGTTCCTGAATTCACCATGTAAACGGCATTCAAGCGTTCAGGCAATAGGGCAACAAGTCGTTTTGCTAAATTCAATGGCGCATCTTGAATGTACTCGCCATAGACCATCACATGCAGGTATTGATCAACTTGCTCGTGAATGGCTTTCACCACCTTTGGATGACGGTGGCCGATATTATTCACCGCGACACCTGAAATCATATCCATATAGGCCTTTCCGGACTTATTATAAATATAGATTCCTTCCGCACGATCGACATCGATGAGAAAGGGGTGTTGGTTGGTTTGTCCAAGCAACTGAATGAAATCATCTTCGCGAGACATCTGAACCTTGAATTAAAAAGAAGTACTAAGCTTTTTTGCGCGCAAGAACTTTGTGAACAGCATTCACTACATCTTGAGTGTCGATGCCATATTTGGTCATCAATTCCATCGGTGTTCCGCTTTCTCCAAAGGTGTCATTGACTGCCACATACTCTTGAGGCACTGGGCTTGTGCGTGCTAGGAATTGCGCGACAGAATCGCCAAGTCCACCGTGTAGCATGTGTTCTTCAGCTGTCACCACACAACCTGTTTTACCAACTGACTTCATGATTGCGTCTGTATCGAGTGGCTTGATCGTGTGCATGTTGATCAATTCTACTGAAATCCCAGCTTCTTCTAGCGCTTTCAAGGCTTCAATAGACTTCCATACCAAATGTCCACAGGCAATAATGGTCACATCTGTTCCTTCTGTCAACACATCTGCCTTTCCGATAACGAAATTTGCATCTGGTTTCACAAAAATCGGCATAACAGGACGTCCAAAACGCAAGTAAACAGGTCCTTCGTGCGCGGCAATGGCGATTGTAGCTTGTTTCGTTTGGTTGTGGTCAGCAGGCACGATGACTGTCATATTCGGCAGCATCTTCATCATTCCGATATCTTCCAAAATTTGATGCGTCGCTCCATCTTCACCGAGTGTCAACCCAGCATGCGAAGCACAGATTTTTACATTTTTTCGAGAGTAGGCTACAGACTGACGAATTTGATCATACACGCGACCTGTAGAGAAGTTGGCAAAGGTTCCTGTAAATGGAATTTTTCCACCAATGGTCATTCCGGCAGCTAGACTAATCATGTTTGCTTCAGCGATGCCTACCTGAAAAAAGCGTTCTGGATTTTCCTTTTGAAAGGCATCCATTTTCAATGATCCAGTTAAGTCGGCACACAAGGCCACAACATTCTCGTTTGCACGACCCAGTTCAGCGAGTCCTTCACCAAACCCTGAACGGGTATCTTTATTGCCGAGAATTTCAAATTCAGTCATGATCAAAGGTTTAAAGTTGTTGTTTTATTGGAGTTTATACGAAAATCTTTTTGGATCGAATAGGTCGATGAATGCAAGTTTTTTTGGCGATACACCACACGGTACGAACCAGGTTGTAGCTGAGTAAAGGTGCTTTTCGACGTTTCATCTAAGTTGCACACCCATTCGATGACTCCTCCGTCCCGAAGAACAAACACTTGCGCAATGATGGTGTTTATTGACTTGCAATTTAAGGAGCCAGGAGCAGGAATGTCAATGTAGGAGGTGGAACTTTGTGTGACATCCACCGTGACATAGGTTCGCGGCAATGTCAATACCTCAACATCGTATTTCCCTGTAAGGTACTTATCGGACACATTCATTTTCTGAACATTCAAGGTGCTTGTATTACCTTTCAGCACAATGCGCGAATCGATCTGATACGGTTTCGTCGCATTCACAAAGCGCACCTTAATATACCCTTGAGGCGCATCTACGACGATGGTATTGTGTGTGTTTTTTGTGATGCTGATGTTCCTTTTTTCTACTGTTGGAATGGTGTTGACCACTAGGTCGTACTTGATGTTCGGGTCAATGATTAAGGTGTCGGGATTTCCAAAACGATTGATGGTGTGAACAAAGGTGTATTTCAGGTTTTTTGTTCCGGCTTCATAGAGAAACATAGTGACCTCGGTTTCTTTCGCTTGCTTGTTGGTGTCATTCAGGTTGATTTGCACCGTGGTGTTGGATAGTGCTTTTGAAACTACATTGTTCAAGACATTTCGAAAAGCGTCTTTTGTTTCTGCATCTGAATATGCACCAATACAATTGAATTTCTCCAGGTAAGACAAGTCGAGCCCCAGTCCGATGACAAAAGGTGTCACTTTCACTCCCTTGTCGTGCAGTTTTTTTGCGATGACGCAGGGATCATTGTCACAAGCTTCTTGTCCGTCAGTTATGAGGATAATGATATTTCTAGAATTCTGATCCGGAAAATCACCAGCTGCAGCCTCCAAAGATCGAGCGATAGGTGTGGTGCCTTTTGCTTCGATGGTACGAATCCGGTTTTTAACATTGTCGAAATTATTCGGTCCAAAAGGAACTTCTAGCTTCGTATCGTTGCAATCTTGATAGGTAGCTGTAATCGGAGATTGATGGCCATAAACGCGCAGTGCAATTTCAAGATTGGCAGTGCCACGCAAACTATCTACCGCCTTTGCAAGCAGGTCTTTTGCTGCGTCGATGCGCGATTCCGTTCCACCCCAAAGGGCATTCATGCTATTCGAAGCGTCGAGAATGAAGAGAATTCTCGTCAGTTTTTCCTGCCCAAAACCTTGAGCTGATAGGAATAGAAATGCTATGAATAGGAGGCGTTTCAATTAATAATCACCGAGAGTTTCTTCGAGTTGTCCCAAAGCGTCTTCCAATTGAGCTGCATTTGGAGCTACGCCATGCCATTTGTGTGACCCCATCATGTAATCGACCCCTTGACCCATTTCTGTTTTCATAAGAATCACTACAGGTTTTCCATGACCACACAATGATTTTGCTTTGACCAAGGTATTTTTCATGTCGGTGAAATTGTGTCCGTCCATGGTCAAGACCTCCCAACCGAAGGCCGCCCATTTCGCATGTAGGTCTCCGAGTGAAATTACATCGTCGACATCTCCATCTATTTGGCGGCCATTGCAGTCAATTGTCGCAATCACATTGTCCACCTTGCGCGCTGCAGCATACATGGCCGCTTCCCAGATTTGTCCTTCTTGAAGTTCTCCATCACCGTGCAAACAATATACAAGGTGATTGTCTTTATTCAATCGCTTCACTTGAGCTGCACCAATGGCTACGGACAGTCCTTGTCCGAGCGAACCAGATGCCATGCGGATTCCAGGTAATTTTTTATCTGTTGAAGGGTGGCCTTGTAGGCGTGTCGACAATTTTCTAAATGTTCCCAATTCATTGACAGGAAAGTATCCAGCGCGCGCCAGAACACTATACCAGACTGGCGAGATGTGTCCGTTTGAAAGAAAAAATAAATCCTGACCAATACCGTCCATGGTAAAGTTTTCAGCATCGTGATGCAATTGATCAAAATACAAGAGCGTAAGGAAGTCTGCGCACCCTAAAGATCCACCCGGATGTCCTGAATTTACGCCCGCTACCATGCGAACGATGTCTCTTCTCACTTGAGATGCTATATGTTGCAATGCTGTTGTTTCCATCCGAAATTTAGAAAGGATTGATTAGTTAGTTTGTAAAATTAGGCTTATTTATTTACTTTAGGGGCGCCTTAAAAGGAACTTTATCCCCAAATGCAACCATTTTTCAACATTTGAGGTCTTAAAGTTCACAACTCTAAAATGATGAAACAAATACTGCTGTTTACCATCTTCTTGTCAGCCGTCAATATGGCTTTTTCGCAAGAAGTTGATGCGCGCCTCACCACGCGATATTCCTCAACTGAACTTGCTGAATTGAAGCAGAATGATCCTGAAAAATTGACCTTGCTCACTTATGCTTTAGACCATGCGTGTTATATTACAGATTTTCCAAAGGGAAAAGAAAGTGGATTGAATGGAGTGATTGAAATGAATACCAATGAACCCATTGATTTTATCGCTTTGGGTCTAGAAATTCAGAAAACAAACCAATACCTGCGCATCACTGGAACTGACAAAATTCTTGTGGTAAAATCAGAATGGGTATTGACGAATGAAATGCAAAATAATAAGTAATCATGAAGACAAGAATACTACTTTCCTTTTCTGCCTTGATGCTTGCTGTATCAGGTGCTTTCGCGCAAATGGTGAATATGGGTGACGCAGGGTATCCGTTAACGAATACCGCAAACTGCAATACTTTCGGAACAAGCTCAACCAATTTCCAAGATCCAGGAGGCGCAGGAAACTATCCTCCAAACTACAACGATACGATTGTCTTCTGTCCAGATTTGACGACAGGAACGAAGATGTCCATGACTATGGCAACCAACGCTGGTTATACGTGGAATGTTGATGGTTCTGATTTCGTATACGTCTATGATGGACCAAATGCATCTTCACCTTTGCTGGGTGTTCACAATTCTGTTTCAGATCCTACGGGTTTTACACACCAAGCAACTTGGAACAACCCAAGTGGATGTTTGACGGTTGTATTCATTTCCAACGGAACTGTTGAAGGAACTGGATGGTTAGGAAATGTGCAATGTGGGTATCAGTTTCAGCCATTCGAACCGCACATTGAGGCGTTCGTGAACGGTGTTGGGCCAAACGCATTGAATCCAATTGATACAGGATTTGTAGATGTGTGTTTTGGCGATTCCATCCTTTTTGTGACTAAACCACTATTTCCTTACAGCTTGGAAACGACTGGTTACGGGTATTCTCAAAACGTAAATTCAACCATTATTTTTGATTGGACAGTATCTGATGGTGGGATTTATCCTGCCAATGACTCCATTTGGTTTACGCCACCTGCGCGTTCAGGATATTTAGTAGAAGTAAAAGTTACAGACCAATTCCCTCAGTTTGAGCGAATGCTCTGCAAGGTTAGGGTCTCTCAGCTCCCGATTTTTGCGGGAACTGGTCCATTGGAAGACACTGTTTGTATGGGTCAAACCACCGAGCTCATTGGTGGTGTCACTGCAACAGATACAGTTGGGGTAAACATTCCTGGTGGAACCTTCCAATTGGGTGGAGCCTACGCAGGAACAACCTATTTGCCGGATGGTGCCGGATTACAATACCAAACAAGTATTCCAATCAGTGGTTTCCCACCAACAGCTACAATCGTAAATGTTCAGGATTTGAACCAAGTGTGTATTACGATGGAGCACTCCTACGCAGGTGACTTGGAAATTTGGCTGCAATGTCCAACCGGTCAAATCGTACAGTTGGTGAACTCCTATTCTCCCGGTTTCTTGCCTGGTGGAACAAGCGGCGGTGGAACTTACATTGGTGACCCCATCGACGACAGTGGAGGTGGCGGCCCGGGTGATGGCTGGGAATATTGCTTTAGCTCCGTGTTCAATACAATTGGTGCCATGAATGCCAACTGGACGAATACAGTTCCAATTACCAATCCTCCAAATAATGCTACCGGCAACTCAATGGATCCATCTGACGTGTATGCGCCAAATACATCATTCACGAATTTGGTGGGATGCCCAATCAATGGAAACTGGACGATTCACGTGCAAGATAACTTAGGGATTGACGACGGGTATATCTTCGAATGGGGCTTGTTCTTTGATGGTTCATTCTTCCCAGGTCTAGGTGGATACCAGAATACGATTTCTTCTGATTATTGGGTAAATGACCCAACGATTATTTCAGGACAAAGTGATACAGCCATTGTAGTTCAACCAAATGCACCAGGTGCTCACGACTATATATATCACGTTACAGATAACTTTGGATGCGATTACGATACAACTGTTACCCTATATGCCTTGGCGTTGCCAACCATCTTCCCCGATACAATTGGTTGTGATTTGACATTCACGGCATCAGGTACTGTTTCTGTTTCTGGTGGTGTGTGGACAACTACTGATCCGCAAGTGTCTATTCTGCCAAATGCAACCGC
This sequence comes from uncultured Flavobacteriia bacterium, assembly GCA_903873915.1. Taxonomy (GTDB): domain Bacteria; phylum Bacteroidota; class Bacteroidia; order Flavobacteriales_D; family Crocinitomicaceae; genus M0103. Next base: position 31,585 of record CAIQQH010000076.1, read on the forward strand.
CAATAATCCAACCTTCGTCGCCTCGAGTCCAGGAACCTATACCGTCAGTTTTACGGACAACTCTTGTAATCAGACGGTGACTTCGGATATCATTTATCCGCCTTATCCTGTGATGTTTGACGATACACTGTTTTGTAGTTTAACATATCAGGTAGCTGGAACCCAAGCATATTCCACAGGAGGTGTGTGGTCGGCATCGTCACCGAATGCTTCTTTCAGTCCATCGACGAGTACATTGAACCCACTGATTACGGCATCGACATCAGGAAACTATATCATTACATTTACAGACAATGTGTGTAACAATTCGGTATCAGCGAACTTAACGACAATTGTTCCACCATCCATCTTTACTGATGACATTGGGTGTTATGGAATTTATCAAATCGAGAACACGATTGCTTTTGATGGTGGTGTGTGGACTGCTTCGGATACTGCGATTCATTACAATCCGGTAAATACAGTAGACAATCCTTTGATCTACACATCAACACCTGGAACTTACCAGATGTCCTACACCGACAATACATGTAACATTACATTAACAGCTTTGGTCACCTTCCCTCCAAATGCCTATACTGATGTTTTGGATACAGTGATATGTCAGGGTACCTCATACACGGTAAATGCACAAGAAAATTACACGGTCGATAATTTTGTCTGGAACACGGGTGCAACGGGTCCAAGCATTGTGATCGATCAACCGGGTGAGTACATTGTTACTGCATCGAATATTTGTCATACGTACACGGATACAGCGACAATTGGCGTGAAAATTTGTGACATCGAAGTGCCAAACATCATTGTGCTTTCATCCTTAGCAGGTAATGCCGCATTCTTTGTCACCTTTGACGGAGTCGCAGATTTCAACTGTGTCATTCTAAACCGTTGGGGTAACAAAATCTACGAATACAACGACCCACTAGGAAAATGGGACGGTAAAACGAGTGGTGGAACCCTTGTGGAAGAAGGAACCTACTTCTACATCATTAAAGCGACCTTCGAAGGTGGCAATGATGTGATCAAGCAAGGTATGGTGCAAGTGAAGTATTAAAGTTCTTACATCTTAAAAATAGCGCATGGGGCATGGATGAATTCTATGCCCCATGTTTTTTTTTAGAGAATCCGTAAATTAGCACCATGAAAAATATCGGAGTGAATGGTTTTGGACGCATCGGCAGGTATTTTACCCGCTTGGCACTTCTTTCTGATGACATCAATGTCGCTATCGTCAATGACCTCTCTGATATCCATACCTTAATGCATTTGCTGAAGTACGATAGCATTCACCGAGGTTTTTCACTCGGATTTCACATCGAAGGCAATTCGGCTGTTTTCGAAAATGGAAAACGCATTGTCTTTAGTCAAGAATCAAATCCCGCTGACATTCCTTGGGGAATGTATGGCGTTGATACGGTCATTGAATCTACCGGTCAGTTTTTAACGAAGGTCTTGGCCTCTGCACATTTAGAAGGTGGTGCAAAACGAGTGATCATCTCAGCGCCAGCGATAGGAGAGGACATCCAAACCATTGTTCTTGGTGTGAATGAAGATTCTATTGATTTCTCTGAACCCATCATTTCAAATGCCTCGTGTACTACAAACAATGCTGCACCCATGCTCAAGGTCATGCGTGAATTGTGCGAGATCGAAAGCGCATACATCACAACGATACACAGTTACACGACTGATCAGCGATTGCACGATGCGCCACACCGCGATTTGCGCCGCGCTCGAGCAGCAGCAACATCTATCGTTCCGACAACAACCGGCGCAGCCAAAGCACTGACACGGATTTTTCCTGATTTGGAAGGATGCATTGGTGGATGTGGGGTTCGCGTCCCTGTACCAGATGGATCATTTACGGATTTGACCATGGTCGTGAAAAATCCTCCGAATGTGGAAGCCATCAATGCTGCAATGAAGCGTGCAGCTGAAACTTCACTGAAAGGAATTCTTTCCTATACGGAAGATCCCATCGTTTCGGTGGATGTGATTGGGAATCCAAACAGCTGTTTGTTCGACGCCCAATTGACGAGCGTAGTTCATTCGATGGTGAAGGTCGTTGGCTGGTACGACAATGAAGCAGGGTATTCCAATCGCTTGATTGATCTCGTTCGTAAAGTGAGTAATTCCTAAGAAAAGATCTCGCTGAAACGCATCGTTTCTTTCAACCGAATGCCTTTTTCAGTGCGCTCTAAGGTGCAACATTCATTGACACTGTCGTGCTCTAGGAATAAGATATACTCGTTGTCGCAAGCGGTATTTAAGAATTTTGCTTTTTCATCTAAAGTGATCAAAGGTCGCGTATCGTAGCCCATCACAAATGGCAATGGAATGTGTCCAACGCTAGGTAAAAGATCCGCCATGAAAACGATCGTTTTTCCTTGATACCGGATGTGCGGAATCATCATGCTTTCAGTATGACCGTCAACGAACAAGACATCCATGTCTGAAAATGCATTGGAAGTATAGTTTCCATTACGCTCAATAAATTTCAGTTGCCCACTATCGTGAATGGGTTGAATGTTCTCCGTCAGGAACGATGCTTTTTCGCGTGCGTTTGGCTCTGTTGCCCATTCCCAATGATTTTCCGTACTCCAAAACTGCGCGTTTTTGAAAACAGGTTCAAATCCTGTGTGGTCCTTGTTCCATTGAATGGCGCCTCCACAATGGTCAAAGTGCAAATGCGTCAAGAATACATCAGTAACATCATCTTGACCAAAACCTAGCGCATTCAGGTTTCCTTCTAAACTATCCGTTCCGTGCAAATAATAGTGCGAAAAAAACTTTTCCGTTTGCTTGTCGCCAATTCCCGCATCAATGAGCATCAAACGATTTCCATCCTCAATCAAGAGACAGCGCATGGACCAATTGCACATGTTGTTTTCATCTGCAGGATTGGTTTTTGACCACATGGTTTTTGGAACGACACCAAACATGGCGCCTCCATCGAGTTTAAAATCTCCTGTGTTGAGTGGGTAAATTTTCATAAGATCGAGATTAGGATTGACTGGCGAAATAAAGTACAACAATGGCCGCGATTGCTGCTGCGAGCCCAATTATTTTTTTAACGGTGACATGTTCTTTGAAGGCAATAAAACCGATGACCGATGACACCAAGACGATGGACACATTGATGACGGCCAAAACGGTTGAATCATTCCATCCTGTGGAACGGTATGATTCCATCAAGAGGTAAATCGAAAAGTAATTTGGTATCCCCAGAGCGACACCTGCAACAACATTTTTTAGCGTTAGCGATGCTTGTTTTCTAAGCACCTGTGTCATGAGAATGGCAAAGCCAATGAGTCCCGCGCCGCCAAAACCAAAAGCCGAATAGAGGGAAGGGGTGAGGTGCTCGAGGTGATGCTTTTGGACATAATTCAGTAAGAAATCGAGAATCCCACTACCGATAAACAAGGTCGCTAGCATCCACACTTGATTTTTCGCTGTTCCCGATTCTGATTTTCCCGTGTAGGAAACGAGGAAAACTCCTATAAATGCGAGTGCGATTCCAGTAAGCTTTAACCATCCGACGGGCTCATTATACAGCACAATCATTAAAATCAAAGAAATGGCCATGCTCATTTTTACGGCGATGGAAGTCATGGCAACACCATTCTTTTGGGAGCTGACGCCCATCAAGATGAAAAGGGAGATGAACAAAGCGGCGGCGAGTAACACGAAGATTGGCCAATTGCCAGATTCTAGGGCCTGTGGATTCCAATCGTGACCGAAGAACAGGATCCCACACAAAAAAGCAGTGAAGTAATTGAATACAATGGCTTGAAAAGTATCTACGCCAAAGCGAGGAAACAATTTAAACAGCACAAAGATGATGCTGGAGCAAAGGATCGAGAGAATTAAAGGGGCCATCTGCGAAAATAATGGTGGACAGTATCCGTCGAAAAGGAATAACTGCGCGATGGCACTTTTCCAATGGCGGGTGCTTTAACTCCCTCGCCAAATGTGGTATTTCCAACGATCACGCGGGCTTCATCCCAGTGGTTGTCGATGATGAAATACTGTAAGGTGCGACTTCCTCCTTCTACGAAAACGGAAAGGATGTTTCGTTTGTACAACTCGTCCAAGATATGCTTGGTATTCGTTTCAGGAATCCGAATCCATTCAATGTTTCCGCGCACTTCATTTTTGATGCGATTGAAAACTATCGTTGGCGCATCCTCAGAAAAGATATTGAGTTCATCACCACTTTGAAGCTGGCTATCAATGACAATGCGGGTAGGATTTGATCCGCTGAATTCGCGCACCGTCAACATGGGATTGTCATTCTGAATGGTTCGCCGTCCAACAAGGATACTTTGCTCTTGCGATCGCCACTTGTGCACCAAGGATTTTGTCTCGGGGGAGGTAATCCAGTTGATGCCAACTTCTTCATCGTGACGAATGCGGTCGAGGAATCCATCCTTGGTCTGCGCCCATTTCAAAATCACATAAGGTCGTTGACGTTCGTGAAAGGTGATAAAGCGGCGGTTCAATTCGCGGCATTCCGACTGCAAGACACCTAGAGTTACCTCGATACCTGCCTTTTTAAGCAGTTCAATACCCTTACCACTGACCTTGCTGTGCGGATCAGGACAGCCAATCACCACGCGCTTGAGTTTCTTTTCTACCAGTAAATTCGCACAAGGCGGTGTTTTTCCATGGTGTGCGCAGGGCTCTAAATTCACATAAATCGTGCACTCAGATAAAATCGATTGGTCCTTAACATCCGCGATGGCATTAACCTCAGCATGGGCCTCACCGAAACGACGGTGATAGCCTTCACCTACAATTTTTCCTTCGTGCACAAGCACAGCGCCAACCATGGGATTGGGAGAAACAAAGCCTTGTCCCATGCGGGCAAGATCGATGCAGCGTTGCATGTATGTTTCATCGGAAAGCATGGCACGAAGATACAAAGTGCAGCGGACATTTGGAGGGATGGTGCTTGGCATTCAAGAATATTCTATTTTCGTAGCCATGATACCTGCAGAAAATAAAAAGAACCGCCAGATTGCATTATTGATCATCGTTGCTGCGCTCGGCTATTTTGTTGACATCTATGATTTAGTCCTATTCGGTGTGGTGAAGGCGGAGAGTTTGGATCAAATCATGACCAATGCCAGTCCAGATGCCAAAGCAGCGATGGGGAAATTTCTCTTCAACATGCAGATGCTCGGTATGCTCATCGGGGGATTGCTTTGGGGAATTCTCGGAGATAAAAAAGGCCGATTGAAAGTGCTTTTCGGGTCCATTTTGTTGTATTCTGTGGCCAATATTGCCAACGCTTTTGTTACAGACACAAATACGTATACATTCGTACGCATCATCGCAGGAATTGGCTTGGCGGGCGAACTCGGCGCCGGAATTACCTTAGTCTCTGAAATGATGTCCAAAGAAAAACGGGGTTACGGCACCATGATTATAGTGACCTTTGGAGCATTGGGTGCAGTGGTAGCTTCTTTGGTGGGAATGAATGGCGATGCGATTGGACATTTTATCAAAGGCTTAACAGGTCTTCAGCTCGCGAATTGGCAAGTAGCTTATGTACTTGGTGGAACCATGGGATTGGTTCTTTTACTGATGCGTGTTGGTACCATCGAATCTGCTTTTTTCAAAGAGATCAAGCAGGAAGGAGCAGTGAAAAAAGGCGATTTGCGTCTCATCTTCGGGGACAAATCCAACCGAATCAAATACTTGCATTGCATCTTGATTGGGATCCCCATATGGTACGTTATAGGTTTGCTCATCATGAACTCCAAAGATCACTTCGGACCTTGGTTGGGTGTAGAAAATGTTGAAAATGGACTCGCCGTAATGTATGCCTACATCGGACTTTCCTTTGGAGACTTGTTGTCTGGATTGCTAAGTCAGATTCTGAAAAGTCGTAAAAAGGTGGTGTATCTCTATTTGTTTTTCACATTCACCACGACTCTTATCTTCTTATTTGTGCTCAAGGACATCACTGCAAACATGTATTACCTCATGTGTTTTCTTTTGGGAACAGGAACAGGTTATTGGGCCATCTTCGTGACTATCGCTGCAGAACAGTTTGGAACGAATATCCGTTCAACCGCGGCCAATACCATTCCCAACTTCGTGCGTGGTTCGGTGAACATTGTCGTCTTGCTTTTTGGCTTGTTGTTGTCTTTTCACCTCTCCGACGGACTTGCAGCACTGCTGGTTGGATTGCTGTTTATTGCATTGGCATTTTACAGTATTTCGAGGTTGACAGAAACTTTTGGGAAGGACCTTGATTATTTGGAAGGGAAATAGAATTAGTTACTAATTACTAATTACGAGTTACGAATTCGGTGGCTCCGCCGAAGCGGACACGTGAGGTGCGCAGCATTATCGAAGCCACGAATTACGAATTAACTTTGATGCGTTCACCTTTCGTCATTTTAATCTGTAAATGAGGTGCTTTGTCTTTCTGTGATCATGATATCATGGTGAAAAGGTGCATCGATGTGTTTTTGTAGTTTCTAAACGGATCGATTGCCTTACAGGTTAAAGTTTACCAAGGAAAAATGTGAATGTAAAGCACTCGAGATAATTTATATTGTGGGTTAGGTTTAGAACAAATTCGAATCAATATAAATTTTTAATATTCAATAGCAATAGTAGTATCTGCCGCACTCCCTGTAGCCTCGAGATTATTGGTTGATAGTCCACATTCAGATAAAATTTTTGCAATTTTCGCAAATTCTGTTGTATCAGTCATTGAATTCAAATTCAATGTTGAATAATTAGGAAATAAAGGCATTATTTTTTCGAGCGCGCAATCACAAATTATTGTAGGTGAAATTTCTTTTATTTCATCACAAAAAACGTTTTTATCCTCAATAGTCCATCCTGTTTTAGGATCCTCTATTTTCTCATTATTTCTAAACACACCATCCCAATTGATATTAGGGATTATGATTAAACTCAAAAGTAAAACTATTATAGAACCAATTAAAACTTTGTTTTTAAATATATTTAAGTTTAAAATGGGTGTTACATTACTATTTGGCTCAACTCTTTTTTCATCCTTCAGTGAGGTTGTTTGAACGACATTTTTTTGTTCACTTGTGATTTTGTGATTTGTCGAAGGTTTTATTTCATTTGTAGGATCTAATTTCTTTAAATCTATTCCTAGAGACCGCCCACAATTTTGATATAATAAATCAAAATAATCTTCAGCGTTACCATTGACGGCATCCAACCAGTGCACAGAACTAAGAAACAACTCCAATGTAGCACTTGGAATAATGTCCTCTACCTTAAGCGGAATGATTATGGATTTATAATTAAAAGCACGTTCAACCTCATTTTTTACAAAAAGAGAATTATTAGCGTTTTCACTGAAAACAACAACCATCACCTTACAAGATCGAATACCATTAATAATGGATTCAGCATATTCCATTCCGCCCTGTACATCTCTTGGGGCAATCCAGCAGCGAATACCTCTTTCTTCTAGGTAATGACAAATTGCATAAGCTAATTTACTGTCAGTACTGGAATGGCTGATAAAAACGTCGTGATTTGTTTCCATTAATTAAATTTTTACTTCTAAATTTTTATTTTTTTCATCCTCAACCCATTTTGAAATTTCGAAAGTAAAAGATGAAACAAGTTTTTTTTCAATGTAACTTAATGCTTCAATTTGTGTGCACTCTTTTATTTCACTCTGTAACATTATGTACAAATTTACTGTTTCTATGGAGATTTGTTTGTTTTTACTCCATTCATTGAAATGTATTACACCTTCAATTGAAGCATAAATAGGCGGAATGGCCATACATAGGATACCGAATAAAACATTTAAAAACTCAGATTCTCTCGTATTTAGATAAAAACAAATACCATAATAGATAATCATGCTGAATAAATTTGAAAGTAAAATCAGTCTGAGTAAAAATAAAATTTTTGAATATTGCGATAGTTTTCTTGTAAATGGATTTATCCTTTTCTCTTTTTGATAATTAA
>CAIQQH010000077.1 GCA_903873915.1 uncultured Flavobacteriia bacterium
AAGAAAAAATTGAAAAGGCAGAGAAAGAATCCGCCTCAAAAGAAAAATAATAAGTTGAAAAACACAAAATGATGAACGCAATTACGAAATCAGATTTTAATTTTCCAGGACAAAAAGCAGTGTATAAAGGCAAGGTGAGAGATGTATATACCTTGGAAAATGAACTTCTCGTGATGGTTGCGTCGGATCGAATTTCTGCCTTTGATCACATTCTCCCAAAAGGAATTCCTTGTAAAGGTCAGGTGTTGAATCAGGTGGCAACGATGTTTCTTGAGGCGACGCGCGATATTGTTCCGAATTGGCTTTTGGCAACACCAGACCCAAGTGTTGCTGTAGGATATGCCTGCGACCCAGTTCGAGTTGAAATGGTCATTCGTGGTTATCTCGCCGGACATTCGGCACGTGAATACGCAGCTGGGAAGAGGATACTTTGTGGGGTAGTTCTTCCAGAAGGCATGAAAGAAAACGACAAATTTCCAGCGCCAATTATAACTCCTGCAACCAAGGCAGACGAGGGACATGATGAGGACATTTCTCGTGAAGATATTCTGTCTAAAGGGATTGTACCTGAAGCGGTTTATCTGCAAATGGAAAAATACACCCGTGCATTGTATCAGCGCGGTACTGAGATGGCCGCAAAGCAAGGACTCATCTTGGTTGATACGAAATATGAATTTGGAATGCGCAATGGTGAAGTGATTTTGATTGATGAAATCCATACACCCGATTCATCGCGCTATTTTTATGCTGAGGGCTACCAGGAGCGCCAAGACCGAAACGAGCCACAAAAGCAGCTGTCGAAGGAGTTTGTTCGCCAATGGCTGATCGAAAATGACTTTCAAGGATTGGAGGGACAAACAATGCCTTTTATGCCCGATGAATTTGTGAAAACGATTACTGAACGCTACCTTGAGCTGTATGAGCGCATTACAGGATTGGATTTTGTCCCAGCTACAACGGAAAACATCGGAGAACGCATCGAAAGAAATGTGCTTGCTTTCTTGAACGTGGAATAAGACTGCTTTCTTTAAGAGTTACGAGTTACGAATTTTTAAGAAATAATTTGCGAAGCAATCAAATTGTCAATTGCGAAGCATCAAATTTTGAATCCTTGGTCTTTGGTCCATTGTCCTTCAGCGCAGTGAGTCCATGATCTGGTAAAAATTTAAGTCACTTGAAAAGCAGGAAATATGACTGCTGTCACTTGAAAAATTGACTGAATTTATCCATCCATCTTTTTTTGGTTCATATTTCTCGAATTCCTAGGCAATTCTTACGACCATGGATAGGCATTAAGCTATTCCTTTTGCCTATTTTTGCAGTGAAATAATAGTACTAGAAATGGAGAGATTTTCGCGCGCATTTTTTTCAATGCGGATGATGGCACTCGCAATGATTGTGTTCTTGGTGGCAATTGGTGCTGCAACAATGATTGAGTCCGAATACGATATTCAAACAGCAAAAATTATCATTTACAATGCCTTGTGGTTTGAGGTATTGCTCGTTTACCTTGGAATGACCCTCATTGCCAATGTCTTTCGGTACCAAATGTTTCAGCGTCAAAAGGTGGCTATGCTCACATTTCACCTGTCATTTATCGTTATTCTCATTGGAGCAGGCGTCACGCGGTATTTTAGTTTTGAGGGCATGATGATCATTCGAGAAGGTGAACAAACCAATTTCATCTACTCTTCTGATCCATATTTGTGGTTGCGCGTCAATGATGGCAAGCAGCAATTGACCTACTCAGAGAAAATATACATGTCTGAACAGACAAACAATTCATTTACGATTGATGATCTTAAATTTCCGAATCATACGAGTGATCTTTCCATCGAATATGTCAACTTCCAGAAGAAAATGATTGATTCCGTGGTGGTCAATGACTCCATCCTTGGCTATGCCTTGAAAATCGTAACCGATGGAATGACCTCAAATCACCTCTTTAAAGGGGGATTTGTGATGGCTGGTGATGTGGCCATTTCCTTTGAAAAAAAGGATGCGATGCCGGGGGTGACTGTTGTTGAACGCAACAAGCAAATTTTCATTAAGTCACAAGAGCCCATGCGCTATTTGGCCATGGCAGAAATGCAAAAAGCTAGACAATCAGGTCAGGTGATGGATTCCTTGTTTACTCAAGTTCCGATGGACTCATTGGTGCCTTTTCTCACAAGTACGCTTTATCAAGTCGGACAGCAACAATTTGTGTTTAAAGAGAAAGTCAATCATGCGAAGAAAATGCTTTTGCCTTCAGGCAAACGAAATGTCGGTACCGATTACCTAAGCGTGCGTGTTTCGGATGGGAAGAAGTCGAAAATTGTCCGATTGGCAGGAGGCTTAGGGACCATTCCGGATGCTGAAGTTTTTACGTTCAATGGTTTGACTTATGAAATGACCTATGGTTCAACGAAAATCGATTTGCCATTTTCCATCGCTTGCCGTGATTTCAAATTGGATCGCTATCCAGGTTCTGAAGCGGCATCATCGTTTGAAAGTGAAGTGACCATTTTAGATGAAAAAAACAACTACAAGCACGACCAACGAATCTTCATGAACAATGTCATGGACTACCAGGGATATCGCTTTTTTCAGTCGAGTTATGATCCTGATGAGAAGGGTACACGATTGAGTGTTAACCACGATTGGTGGGGGACAAACATTACCTATTTAGGCTATTTATTGATGGCCATTGGCATGATGCTGTCCTTGTTTGCTCCCGAGGGACGCTTCAGAGATTTGAATGATAAACTGAGTAGATTGAGAGAAAAACGAGAGAAACTGTCCACTATCTTATTGATCACATTATTTACAAGTTTCGGCGGAAACGTCATGGCTCAATCACACAAAGGTCACGATCATGCTGCGGAAGTTCCTGTGAAAGCTGTGTATCGAGTGATTTCTGAAGAACATTCTGAAGCGCTCGCCTATTTGTTGGTTCAAGATTTTCAAGGGCGAATTATCCCAATGCATACCATGTGTGATCAATTACTGCGCAAGATTCACCGAGGGAATACCTTCGAGGAGTGGAATGCGGTGCAAACGGTCATGAGCATGCACATGTATCCTCAACATTGGATGGACGTGAAAATCATTCAAGTGCCTTCTAATCTTCGTGAGTCCATGAAGATGTCAGGCGAGTTTGCGTCGTACACAGATTTGGCAGATCCGAAATCTGGCGAATTCAAAAAAATGGGAGATTACAACATTGCCCATCAAAAGTTAGAGTCGAAACGCAATGAATACGACAAAAAGCTCATCAAGCTCGTGGAGAAATTCCAAGTTGTTCAGTCGATATTCAACTGGCAATACATGAAGATCATTCCTGTGAAAAGTGATGTGAAACAAACATGGTACGTGCCATTGAGCATGGACTTGATGCAAGTGGACTCTGTCTCATCAACATTGGCGCTTCGCTACATTTCAGGATTGGATAGTGCAGCGAGTTCGAACCGCTATGGGGAAGTGGATGATTTGTTGGCTGAACTGATTGTTTTTCAGCGCGAGGTAGGTAGTAAAGTCGTTCCTTCCGAAAAGAAAGTGGAGATTGAAATTTGGTACAACAAGATGAACGTGTTTAAGAGCACGTACCAAATGTATTTGCTGTTGGGCTTATTGTTATTACTCCTTTATTTCATTCGCATTTTTGCTAAATCAGGTTTTGGTGAATCGAAACTCTTCCAGCGAATCCGCAAAACCATCACATTTGTGTTGATCGTTGTCTTTGTCTATCACGGTCAAGGATTGGGTGCGCGATGGTACGTCTCTGGTCATGCACCATGGAGCAATGGATACGAGGCGGTGATTTTTATCGCATGGGCTACCATGATTGCTGGATTCATTTTCTCTCGGAAGAATGCCGTTATTTTGGCGGGTACAGCAATTCTGGCTTCGATGATGATTTTTGTGACAGAAATGAATTTGCTTGACCCTGATATTACGCCATTGCAACCTGTTCTCAAATCCTATTGGTTGATGATTCACGTTGCCATCATCACATCAAGTTATGGGTTCCTTGGATTAGCGGCAATTCTTGGATTGCTGAATTTGACCTTGTACACATTCCGTTCAAATCGAAATGCACAAATCGTTACCATCAACATCAATGAATTGACCTATGTCTCAGAGATGACCATGACGATTGGTTTGTTTATGTTGACCATCGGGACCTTCCTCGGTGGTATTTGGGCAAATGAGTCATGGGGACGTTATTGGGGGTGGGACCCAAAGGAAACTTGGGCATTGGTATCTGTACTTGTGTATGCCGTTACCCTTCATTTGCGCTACATTCCGGCCTTGAAAAGTAAATTCACGTTCAATGTGGTAAGTCTGTGGGGCTATTCTGCCATACTTTTCACTTTCTTTGGGGTGAACTTCTACCTGGTTGGACTTCATTCGTATGCACAAGGAGAAGGGCTAGGGACAATCCCGAATTGGATTATCATTACGGTTATTGGGTTTGTTCTATTCACCGTCTTGGCTTCTGTGCGCAATCGTCAATATGTGAAATCAAACACAGAAGACGAAAATTAAATCATTTCTGCTATGAAATTAGATATCCTTGCTTTTGCGGCACATCCTGATGATGTTGAGCTTTCCTGCTCAGCGACGCTGATGAAGCACATTGATTTGGGTAAAAAGGTTGGGATCATTGATCTCACACAAGGCGAACTTGGAACCCGTGGAAACATCGAATCGCGTTATACTGAAGCAGAGAATGCTTCGAAAATTATGCGCATTCATGTGAGGGAAAATTTAAAGTTAAAAGATGGCTTTTTTGATTTTTCGGAAGAAAATAAACGAATGATTATCCAACAAATTCGTCGTTTTCAGCCAGAAATTGTTTTAGCAAATGCCATTGAAGACCGACATCCTGACCATGGCCGCGCTGCGAAATTGGTCGCTGATTCATGCTTTTTGGCAGGTTTGCGAAAAATCGAAACCAGCTATGGCGGTGAATCCCAATCGGCATATCGTCCAAAAGCTGTTTATCATTACATCCAAGATCATTACATCAAACCTGATATCATCGTCGATACAAGTGAGTATATGGACAGAAAGCTGGAAGCAATCAAAGCCTTTAAAACACAATTCTACGACCCAAATTCGATTGAACCGGTAACACCAATTTCAGGGGAAGATTTTTTTGATTTTATCAAGGCTCGAATGATACAGACTGGCAGAAATATCGGAGTGAAATACGCGGAAGGATTTACTACAGCGCGTGAGATTGGTGTGCATAACCTTTTTGACTTGGTGTAAAATTGAATACAACCATTTCTATATTTGATGCGTCTAAAACACAGAATTTAACTACCATGAGATATATTTTTGCTTTCGCATTTTTAATTTCACTTCAATTTACGGTGAAAGCTCAATGCAATGGATCAGAACCAGTCATCAACTTCGGTCCAGACACGATTCTTTGTCAAGGCCAAACATTGGCGTTGAATGCCCCTTCAGGATTCAACTTTTACCAATGGTCGACAGGCACAACAGGCGCCAATATCACTGTCACAGCTGATGGAACATACTCCGTAAATGCAGGATTGATAGGTAGCACCATAATACTACATGGAGATTTTCAGGGGGGGACAACGACATTAGCCAACAACTTTACTACGGCCTATGGACCAGGAACGGGAGGTACGTATGGTTTGTTATCTACGGAGGGGCAATATGCCATTTCTACTTCGCCGTCACTGGTGCACAACAACTTTAGTTTTTGTGGAGACCATACAACTGGAACAGGAAATATGTTGATAGCCAATGGTGCATCAGCTGCCAATACAACGGTATGGACACAAACAGTAAACGTTGCGACCAATACAGACTATGTCTTTTCTTTTTGGGAAATGAATGTCTTGAATACAACCGCGGTTGCAAGTCTTCAACTTTTCATCAATGGAGCGCCGATTTCTGGAATAATTCCGACATCAACAACAGCTTGTGTGTGGACCGAAAATCCTGGCGTGTGGAACTCAGGCGCAAGTACTCAAGCGATTCTGTCGATTGTGAACCAAAGTACTCTTACTTCTGGAAATGATTTCGCCATCGATGACATTTACTTTGCACCGATTTGCTTGGTCACAGATACTATCAATGTACTTTACGATACGGTACAAGTGAATGCTGGTCTTGACCTTTTGTTCTGTGCCAATGAAACAGATACACTAACGGCAAGCGCCAATGTGGATCTTAGTGCGTACTCTTGGAGCAGCGGTCAACAGGTGGCTTCATTTTCTCCGACTACTGCTGGAACCTACACCGTAACGGGTACATCACTCAACGGGTGCACATCAACGGATGCAGTGAACGTGAGCATTACAGCAATGGATTGGAACATTTCTCAAATCATTATGGGACCATCTGATTGTGGCCAGACAAATGGATATGTTTCGGCAATTACTTCAGGGACTTTCTCTGACCCCGCATCGTATACATGGACTGGCCCAGATACAAACAGCATTAATTTTATCAATGCTTCGGTTTGGGATAACCTGTCTCCAGGATGGTACTATTTGTCGATCGAATCCAATGGCTGTTACCGCTACGATTCAATGGAGGTGACAATTAACAATCCACCTATCGCGGCAGTAAGCGCAACACCTTTGATAGGAATTTATCCTTTGCCTGTGAGTTTTACCAACAGTAGTCAATTTGGTACTACCTACGATTGGAATTTCGGAAATGGCTCAAGCACAACGACAACAGATTTGTCTGGCCAGAACATGACCTATGATACAACGGGTACGTATGTCGTCATGCTTGTTGCAATCACAGGAAGCTGCACGGACACGGCCTATGTGACAATCATTGTTAACGACCCGCCAGTGATTCCACCAACAGTACCTGTATCTCTTGAAACTGCGAATGTATTTACTCCGAACGGCGATGGGGCCAATGATGCCTATACATTCAATATGGAGAACATTACCACGATGGATATTACGATCTTGAATCGATGGGGGAATGTGGTTTACCAAAGCACAGATCCTGTGTTCAAATGGGATGGAAAAGCGCAAAATGGTGTGGATGCACTGCCAGGGGTATATTTCTATACGTTCACAGCGAAAGGTGCGCAGGGTGAACCGTTTGATGGACACGGGTTCATCCATTTGATTCGTTAAACGTATTTAGCTTACCGTTTCTATGGAAATGGGTTTTCCTTGCCAAAGAAGTTGATCACCTGATTTCTTTCCGAGTATGGCAGCAACAAGTGGTGCGGCAGGAGAGATGCAAAATATGGCTGTATCATCTGCTAATATTCTTCCGAACCCTACTGAAATGTAGTAATAGCCATTTGAGGTTTTTACCAAGCTACCCAAGCGAATCGTTGGCGTCACCAATGCAGGGTCCAAACGCTGCGCTAGGGACATAAGTTGCTCGTGTTGCTGAATAAATCCCCCAATCTTTTCGCGTTCCAACTGTGCCATCGCGCGACCTGTTTCATGCTTATCACCTGCAGTACTTTTCGCATCAGCACTCAAGGAATCATCTGTTTCGGCCAAGGATGTACGCATTTCCTTGTACTTTTCATTCAAGGCATTGGTGAGCTCAGCATGAACATGAATTTTATTTAAGGACATGCGCATAGAGTTTTTTTACAGCCTCAAGTACTGCCTCGTTGGAATAGTGTAAGGCATATTTCCGAATGACTTTTCTGTCGAATGTCGTACCATTGATAATACGTTCCATGCCAATCGCTAAACTCAAAGGATTGCGCGCTTCTACTTGAATTCCCAAGTTCGATGGAAGGTTTGCAGCTATACCTACTGAGGTAGAAATAACAGGGATTCCGCAAGCCCAAGCCTCAGCAACGACAATAGAAAATGATTCGTAATCCGAAAACAATACGAACGCATCAGCTGCGCGGTAAAAAGGCGGCAATTCCTCAGGCTGACACGGTCCGAAAAACCGAATGTGCTTGGATAAACCTTTTGATTCAATATATGCTTTCAAGTCATCAACAGATTCATCACTGACAATGACCAACTCAAAGGTTCGGTATCCTTTTTCGTGTAACAAGGCTACCGCGTCGACAATTCCATATGGATTTTTCACTGTCGGATCGAGAGTAGAAATATGAAGAAAGCGGAATTTTTCGTTGTAGGAGGATGTTGCAGGGGTAAAAAGGTGTGTATCTATTGGATTTGGAATTACTGTTGTTGGTGTATCCTTGAAGTAGCGAGCTAGGTCCTGCTGTTGGAATTCAGATACCGCCACGAGATAATCGATGTGCTTACGTGTAATTCTTGCGATATAATGGTCTTTCAATGACCACGATTTTTGGCGTTGTCGGGCAAAGATGGAACTGTGTTCGGTCACAATTAAGGGGCAATTGAATAATTTTTTTGCTTTCAAAAACAGATATCCTTTCGGAAGCAGCACATGCGCATGAATGAGGTTGACTCCTGAAATCATATGGAGTCCCGCATCAAATGCCCGGTCAATGGCCTTGCGGCGGTCAAAGAAATGTGAACCTTTGGGGTGATAAATGACAATTTCTCGCAATCGGTCATGTTGGGTTTCGACAATCTCAATTTCGGAGCAGGATTCATCAGCTACAGTGTGCAGCAAAGTCACTTGAAAGGATTGCGCGATAAGTCGCGCATGATTCATTACAAAATTCCCTAAGAATGGCGATTTCCGATTTGGATACCAAGAACTTAGGATGAGGATGTGCTGATTGTCGTGCATTCTCAGGCGAGCGTCTTGGAATAAACCGATTGCAATTGTTCGAGCGCAAAATCAATCTCCTCCTTCGTCGTATAGCGTGAAAAGGAGAAGCGTGCGTTTGGACGCGTGGTGTCTGCCCCAATTCCTTCCAGTACATGTGAGCCTTTCGTGGCACCTGAAGTACATGCGCTTCCTCCAGAGACAGCGACACCTTTCAAATCCAGAGTAAACAAGAGCATCGATGCCTTTTCTGTTTTGGGCAAACACACATTCAATACGGTATAGAGAGAGCGTTCGGGATCTGTTTCACCGTGGAAATATACTTCAGGGAAAAGCGCTGTGAGTCGATCGATGAGGTAGCTTTTTAAACCTAGAATATGCGCTCGGTGTTCTTCAAGACCTTCAAAAGCCATCTGCATGGCCTTCGCCAATCCAGCAATACCAGCAACATTTTCTGTTCCACCTCGCAAGCCACGCTCTTGGGAACCACCGTGAATGAAGGCCACTGCCCGAACATGTTTGTTGATGTATAAAAAGCCTGAGCCTTTTGGTCCGTGCAATTTATGGGCGGCGCAAACGACAAAGTCTATATCAAGTTGACTCAAGTCCAATGGAATGTGACCCATCGTTTGAACGGTATCTGAGTGCAAATAAGCTCCATGTTTGCGGCAGAGTGCACTGACTTTTTGCAAGGGCAGTAGTGTAGCGATTTCATTGTTGGCATGCATGAGCGACACCAAGGTTTTTTTACCATCGGCCAACAACTCTTCCAAATGTTCCAGGTCGACATGTCCTTTTGCATCGATGCGCAGATAGTCAATGCTCACCGCTTTGTGTTTTTTATGCACTTCAACAGTATGTCCTACCGCGTGGTGTTCTATGGTTGATGTGATGATGCGTTCAACACCGAGATCAAGTATTGCGGTGTTGATTGCCATGTTATCGGCTTCAGTTCCCCCTGATGTAAAGACAATTTCAGAGGGCTGGCAATGCAATAATCCTGCAATCGTTCTGCGGGAAGTTTCAATAATTGCCTTTGTCTGTCGGCCATAAAAGTGAGTCGAAGAAGGATTTCCAAATTGATTCTTGAGGATTGGTGCCATGACTTCAAACACTTCGGGTGCCAAGGGAGTCGTGGCAGCATTGTCCAGATATACACGCATCTGCTTTTTTTATGCGAAGATAGCAGGAAGAAATTAGAATTGCGAATTTGATGCCTTCGGCAA
>CAIQQH010000078.1 GCA_903873915.1 uncultured Flavobacteriia bacterium
AAATTACTTTTTGTTCAATGGCAATGGCTGGTGATATTCCTTTGATGTAATCTGTTTCAGGCTTATTCAATTTACCCAAGAACTGCCGCGCATACGAAGAAAGGCTCTCGATATACCGTCGTTGTCCCTCTGCATAAAGCGTATCAAATGCCAATGATGATTTCCCTGAGCCCGAAAGTCCGGTGATTACCGTCATTTTTCCATGAGGAATGCGAACGCTGAGATTCTTTAGATTGTGCACTCGCGCACCTTTGACTTCAATGTATTTCTGCGTGGACATTCCGATGATTTAATTCAAAGATAACAACACTCCAGCGAAGTTTCTGTTTCTGTGAAAAGAAAGAAAAAGTTTGTTTTTATAAAATGATGTGGTACATTAGCAACTGTTAATTCTAAAATAAGATCGCCTATAGATAAAAATTTACTCTGAATTTCAATTAGTTACATTAAAGTAGAGTAGATTATGTTGTTGAACAATCTGGACGATCGTGACCTTATAAGCACGTATGTAAATGGAAATGAAAAGGCTTTTGAAGTCCTTTTGCTGCGCCATAAAGACAAAATTTACCGTTTCATTTACATGAAAATTAGAAACCGGGATTTGGCGCAAGACATCTTTCAAGAGGCTTTTGTGAAAATCATCAATACACTAAAGCTTGGTGCCTACAATGAAGAGGGGAAATTTTTGCCCTGGGCTATGCGCATTGCACACAACTTAGTGATTGACCATTTTCGGAAAAGCAGCAAGATGCGCATGATATCAGAATCATCATCTAGCCGTGAGGACTTCAATATCTTCAGCGTGCTTTCTTTGGATGAGAAAAATGCCTACGAAACCTTGGCTTATGGGGAGTTGGAAACTCAGATGGTTGGATTGATTGACCATTTACCTGAAAGCCAACGCGACATTCTCGTTAAGCGATTGTACCAAGAAATGTCATTTAAAGACATTGCAGAAATGGAAAATATTTCCATCAATACCGCCTTGGGTAGAATGCGTTATGCATTGATTAACTTGCGTAAGTTGATTCAAAAACACCAGCTTGTAACGACAATTTAAGCATGAAAAAAACTTTCTTTTTCCTTTTAATTCTTGCACTAACATCATGTGCAAAGCAAAATTGCCCGAATGGTGTACCAGCAAAAATGAAAAACTTAACTGGTTTTGATGGGTGCGCTTGGGTATTAGAACTCAAGGATGGAACTAGACTTGAGCCCATCAATTTAAATGAATTTAATGTGTCAATGGTTGAAGGAAAGAAAATCGTTGTAACCTACGAAGATTTTCCTGCGGCAAGCATTTGTATGGTCGGTAAGATCGTTAAAATTACCTCTGTGTGCGAGTGACTATGCGTTCATGCGCATGTGACGCTCCTTTTTCTCCTCGTAAATATCGTCGATCGTTACCAGAATCGCCGTTTCTTCGACATTTCCAAACTCCGGATTTACAGCAGTTCCGAAAGTTTTCATGCTAGGCGAGAGATTCATGTAAATGTTTACTAAGGGCGGAATAAATTCCCCATTTTCTTTTACTGCGCTGTTGAGCACTTTGAATCCATCCTTGAAATCCAATCCTTGCAGTTGTTCATCTACATAGTTACGGTCGTACTCTTGAACCAGTGGGTGGTAAGGGATCATTAACTTGTCCTTGTCGGGAAAATAATGATGCATAAAATGCAAAAGAAAGTCACGACTTGCGGTGTTGTAATTCGGATACATCGTCACTTTCCCAAAGAAATAGCGAATATCTGGGTTGTGGATAACCAAAGCCCCTAAGCCATCCCAAATGTTGTCAAGAGCAAAAAGCCCTTTCCGAGGATTTACAGACGGTTGAAAGTTCGGCTGTACCCAACTTCTCCCCAATTCGATGGTGTAAGGCAAATAATCATGAATGAATTTTGCTGAAAAATCGAAATAGTGCGTTGTGGACAGGTGGATTTCTCCTTTCGTGGTCATCGCGTCATGACAGCGAATAAAACGATATCCACCAACGATTTCTTCGTCCTCGGGTGACCAAACGATAAGTTGCTGGTAGCAATGTTCTGCGGTGTCAAAATCGTCCAAATCTACTTCTTCACCTGTTCCACCGCCAGATGCCCGAAAAGTGACTTCGCGTAATCTTCCAATTTCTCGAATGACGTGAGGCGCATTGTGATGATTCACAATGTAAATGTCATTCCCCCCTTTTCGCGTGTGGCGAACAAAGCGTTCAGGACTCAATTCTGACTTTAGAACTTTCTTGTCGATGGCTTCTATAATTTCTTGCATAGTTTCTTTTCTTATTCTGTTTCTTGTGCCAAATCGTATACTTTATCGCGAACAATTTGCGCTACTTTACGCTCGTCCACATCTGAGAGTGTTTGATTGACATAGATAGGATCTCCGACGCGAAAAATCATTGTTTTATTGCGTTGTTTGAAGAGTTCATCTGAGAGGTAAAGCATTTCAATGTTGGCTTTGATTTTAAAGAACTTTCGAATGCGCGAAAGGCGATAAAAGAATGGGGATAATGTCCCATCTATGAATATAGGTACAATGGGTTGGTCAAACTTCTTTGCATAGGTGACGAATGTTTTTTTCCATTCCAAGTCTCGAACTTTACCATTGACCATTCGGCTCACAAGTCCAGCAGGAAAAATCACCAAAGCAGTATCAGATTCAAATGCAGCTGAAATTTGTTCCCGTACCGAACCGTCATTCTTTCCATGCTTATTTACACCGACAAATAGCCCGCTCAGGTTTGTTAAATTCAATAAGAGGTCATTTACTATGAAACGAAGGTCAGTTCGGTGTCCTTTCGTAGCTGCCACAAAGGCAAGTGCATCCATTCCACCAAGTGGGTGATTCATGGCAATGATTACTGGTCCCGACGTTGGGATTTTTTCTATTCCGTCAATCTCAATCTTGATATTGAAATAATGGATAATTGCTTCACAAAATTCGGTATCGTATAAGTGTCCATTTTTTTCGAGACATGCATTTATTTCATCTTGGTGCAAGATGCGCTTCAAATAGCGGAAAACAAAACCAGGAAGCCATTTAGCCAGCTTTGGATTTTTGCTTTTGACCAATCGTTGTATGTCGATAAAACGTTCCTTTTCCATAGTTTCCGTAAAGGTACTTCGAACAGCCATGGTAGATTATGTCTGCGGCAACGTTTTATTCACAAAGAAGTATTGAATTCTTGGCGTTTTAATGCGATTTACACTGCCTTTCTTCCCTCAATATTGCTTAATTTTGCACATATTTTAATCGCAATTGAAAATTCCATGATTCAACTTTCTGATCGACTAATGGCGATGGAGGAATCCGCAACAATCGCAATGTCTCGTAAAAGCCGTGAATTAAAGGCCCAAGGCAAGGATATAATCTCTTTAAGTCTTGGTGAACCTGATTTTTTTACGCCTCAGTTTATTAAGGATGCCGCTTTGGAGGCCATGAACAATAATTTCACGATGTATACGCCTGTTCAGGGGTATGACGATTTGCGTCATGCGATTGCATTGAAGTTTAAGCGAGACAATGGATTAACCTACTCCAAAGACCAGATTGTTGTTTCAACAGGAGCTAAACAATCGATTGCCAATGTAGTGCTAAGCATTATCGGTCCAGGTGACGATGTGATTATTCCTGCTCCGTATTGGGTTTCTTATTTGGAAATTGTTAAGGTGGCAGAAGGAAATTCGATTGTGATTCAAGCAGGAATTGAAGATGACTTTAAAATTACAGGCAAAGCACTTGAAGCTGCAATTACGCCCAAAACGAAGATGATTATTTTCTCTTCACCTTGTAATCCTACGGGTTCGGTTTATTCTAAAGCTGAATTGCGAGAAATAGCAGATGTATTGGTGAAGCATCCGAATGTCGTAGTGATTTCTGATGAAATCTATGAGCACATCAATTTTGAAGGGAAACACGAGAGCTTGGCGCAGTTTGAAGATATTTATAATCAAGTGGTCACGGTAAATGGTATGTCTAAGGCATGGGCAATGACGGGTTGGAGACTTGGTTACATTGGGGCTTCAAAACAAATTGCGGATGCGTGCACAAAGGTGCAAGGACAGTTTACATCTGGCCCATGTTCAATTACTCAAAAAGCATCTATAGCAGCATTAAAAGCGGATCCTGCGATTTTGAATGATATGATTGCGGCATTTAAAAACAGACGTCAATTGGTGCTTGATGCGCTAAATCAAATGCCTGGTGTGAAAACAAATATTCCCGATGGAGCTTTCTATGTTTTTCCTGATGTTTCTTCTTTCTATGGAAAATCTTTTGGAGAGTGGCACATAAGCAATAGCGATGACTTATGCATGTATTTGCTTTCAGAAGCCTTGGTTGCATTGGTTCAGGGTGATGCCTTTGGCTCACCTGAATGCATTCGTATTTCGTATGCGGCATCCGAAGAAACACTTACTGAAGCCATGAAGCGCGTTGGTGCTGCTTTATCTAAATTGCGCGCATGAAAATCGCTGAAATGTTCGAACGCTTCAATGGCAAACGCATTCTCGTAATCGGGGATGTGATGATTGACGCTTATGTCCGAGGAACGGTTTCGCGCGTTAGCCCCGAAGCTCCAGTGCCGATTGTCAGTTTAGAGAAGGAGGAAAAACGTTTGGGCGGTGCTGCAAACGTAGCGGTAAACCTCTTGGCCTTGGGTGCAAATCCGGTCATTTGTTCAGTAGTCGGCGATGACGACAGTGGACGATTGATGCGCCAATTGTTGGATAATGCCTCTATTTCTTCCGATGGATTGATTCATAGTGCATCCCGCATTACCACTGTAAAAACTCGAGTCATCGGAAACAATCAACATTTGCTCCGTATTGATGCTGAAGTAACAGATGCAATTACCGAACAGGAAGAAACTGCGCTCATTGAATGCGTGGAGAATTTACTGAAATCAGGTGTTGACGGCATCATCTTCGAAGATTACAACAAAGGCTTGCTTACGGGTCGTTGTATTTCTGAAATCATTCGTTTGGCTCAAGACTTTGGCGTTAAAACAACGGTAGATCCGAAAAAGGACAATTTTTTATGTTACAAAGGGGTTACTTTGTTTAAGCCCAATTTGAAAGAATTGAAAGAGGGCTTAGGACTTCAATTTTCATTTTCCAAAAACAAAGAGTTGTTTCAAATGGCTGTAAATCAATTGGAGAGTGAATTAAAAAACGACATGTCTCTTGTAACGCTTTCTGAACATGGCGTATACATCCGAGCGAAAGGTGAAGAGCATCATATACCAGCACATATTCGAAATATCGCAGATGTGAGTGGGGCTGGAGACACGGTGATTTCTGTAGCCACCTTGTGTTTGGTGTCTGATTTTCCAATTAAATTAATTGCTGAAGTATCGAACATTGCGGGTGGTTTGGTTTGCGAAGAAAGTGGGGTCGTTGCGATAAATAAATCACAGCTATTGAAAGAATGTCGGGAACTTCTAGAGGATACACTTGTTTAGGTAATACGAATCACAAATAATGGAAGAACGAAAAGTAGTTAAACCGTATGGCGATCAAGACCGCTCGAAGAAAGAAGAGGTGGCAGAAATGTTCAATAATATCTCTGGACGCTATGACTTCTTGAACCATTTTTTATCTCTAGGAATCGATAAGATTTGGCGTCGAAAGGCTGTGAAAAAATTAAAGGAAATTAACCCCAAGCGCATTCTAGACATTGCTACGGGAACAGGAGATTTTGCGATTCAGTCCTTGACACTCAAACCAACAGAAGTTGTAGGTGTAGATATTTCAGCTGGAATGTTGGAGGTGGGGAAAATAAAAATGAAGGCCAAGGGCGTTGATCATATTGTGCGCATGGAACTGGGTGATTCTGAGAATCTTTCGTTTGAGGACGGCTACTTCGATGCAGTCACCGTGGCTTTTGGTGTGCGCAACTTTGAACATCTTGAAAAAGGACTTGGTGAAATGCTTCGGGTGACACGAAGTGGCGGGAGAATTGTCATTCTTGAGTTTTCAAAACCAAAACGCTTTCCTGTGAAGCACTATTTTGCATTTCACTCCAAGTACATTATTCCTTTTTTTGGAAAGCGAATTTCGAAAGATAGCCGCGCGTATGCTTACCTACCCGAATCTGTGGCAGCATTTCCGGAAGGGAAGGAATTTACCGATATTCTATCTCAAGTGGGGTACGAAAAGGTAAGTGCAGAGACTGTTTCTGGCGGGATTGCAACGATTTATTCTGGATTCAAGAAATAAGAAAAGATAAAAGCCGTTATGAAGAGCATGAGAATTGGAACGTTCATCTTGATGCATTGCTTCGTTTTGTCTGTATTCGGACAAAAGGAGTTACCTCAAAATTACAAGCGTTTCGATGAACGGTTCATTCATTTTGGATTCATGTTGGGTTGGAATACAGCAAGTTTTTCCACGTATCAAAGTTCAGATGCTTTTTCTAAATACCACCTCAAATCACTGGTGACAAATTCTCAGCCTGGAGGTCAGGTAGGGATTGTCACTACCATGAAACTCGGTACTCCAGTGGTTCGGCTTCGTTTTATCCCAACCTTATCCTTCCAAGAAAGGGTGATGAGTTACACCTACCTGAGTATGCTTTCAGGCAAGGATTCTTTGGCAGAAGAGCGGGTGAATTCGACGAATTTAGATTTTCCTGTGATGTTTCAATTCAGAACGTTGAGGTTGAACAATTTTGCTTCATACTTTCTATTGGGTGGACAACCGAGCATTGATTTACAATCTCAGGAAAAAGCATCTCAGAATTATGCTGATCCTTTTATTAAAATCAAGAAGTTTGATTTTCAAGGTCAAGTTGGTGCTGGCGTTGAATTCTTTACACCCTATTTTAAGTTTGGGATTGAATTGAAGTACTCGCAAGGGTTTACAAATTCGTTCATTCAGGACAATACAAATTCATCCCGACCTATTGATCGATTATACAATCGCGTGTGGTGGGTATCTTTCATTTTTGAAGGGTAATGAGTAAAGTTGTTCAATTTCGCCTTCGTCCCGAAGAACTATTGGACGAAAATAATCTACGAATAGTTATCGCGAGAGAATCTAGCAAAGCAGCAGGCTCGTTTCATTACGAATGGCGAAAACGCAGCATTGATGCGCGCAAAAGAGACATTTTCTACAATTGCACGATCGAGGTGTATGACAATGAGGAAAGCGTTGAATTAAACGAGCCTTTCCAAGCGATAGATGTGAGTTCAGCCAAGGAGATTCATATTATTGGTGCAGGTCCTGCAGGACTTTTTGCCGCCTTACGGGCCTTGGAGCTTGGATTGAAACCCATTGTTTTTGAGCGAGGAAAAGACGTACGATCACGGCGACGCGACTTGGCGGTCTTAAACAAAATAAGTGCGGTAAATCCTGAATCGAATTATTGTTTTGGCGAAGGAGGAGCAGGAACCTATTCAGATGGAAAGCTTTATACCCGTTCCAAGAAAAGGGGAGAGGTCGATCGCGCGCTGCGCATGTTTGTTCATTTTGGCGCTGAAAAAGACATTCTTGTCGATGCCCATCCTCACATCGGAACAAACAAACTACCGCAAATCATTGTAGCGATGCGCGAAGAGATCATTCGCTTTGGTGGGGAGGTTCATTTCGATTCAAAATTAACAAATGTATTCATTGAAGATAATAAGCTTAAAGGTATTGAAATCAATGGATTAAAACGGATTACTTGCGAGAATTTGATAGTCGCTACAGGTCATTCGGCACGCGATATTTTTGAATTGTTTCATGCAAATGGGGTTCGAATTGAAGCAAAGCCCTTTGCCTTGGGAGTGCGCATTGAACACACACAAGATTTAATAGATGAA
>CAIQQH010000079.1 GCA_903873915.1 uncultured Flavobacteriia bacterium
AAAAAGAGGGTAAAACTATTGGCGGAGATAGTGATATTGATTTACTGATTCTTCATTTGAAACCAAATAAATCAAAACCTGTTAGCAAATTCATATTGAGTGTTGATGATTTAAAATGTATTGATTTTGCAATTATTGAATCAAAAGGTTGGCATACAGAAACATTTACTGAGTCAAAAATAAAATCAAATCCAAGAATTTTCAACTTCGTTCGAAAAGAGGCAATTAAAGAAGCCGAAATATTTTTTGATAGGTCAGATTTTAAGAAAATACTGGTTTGCTCAAAATTACCTGCTGATGAAAAGGCTAAAGAAAAATCAATTAATCTTTTACGGTCAAATGGAATTGATCACATTATTGAATTTTCTACAATTGTAGAAAATCTATGGAATATTGATGAAACAAAAAGTTATGACTCAGAAATATTACAGACCATAAGACTAGTAAAAATGTATGTAAACAAAGCGTAATATTTCATTAATGATTTTTGAATGCGATGGTGACATTTTACTAGTTCTTTTATAACCTAATCTATTGATAAATATAATTGTTACATTCGTATAAAAACATGAAGAAAGTATAGTGCTTTTAAGCAATTAATCCATAAATAATAGATACTGTGTGAATTTAGAAGCGGACATTTTAGAGAATGAAATTCTTATTAATTATCCTAAAGTACTTGAAACATTATTATTTGACCAAACTTCAAAAAAGAACATTTTTTGGGCAACTGATAACTATAAAGTCTTAGGAAATGAATATTCATTTTTTAGTTACATCCTTCCCGAATTGATTACTGGAAAAAATGGCAATGTTATTATGCCTCGTGTAAAGAAGGATAAACAAACCCAACAAACAAGATCCAAAAACATGGCTGAAGTTTTTACCCCCTCTTGGCTGTGTAATTCACAGAACAATTTAATTGATAATAAATGGTTTAACTCTGAAAATAATTTCAATTTTGAATTAATAGAAGACAATGGATTGCGAACTTGGAGGACGAACGATAAAAAAATTGTTTTTCCAGAAAACAAATCATGGGAAAATTATATAAGTGAAAATCGTTTAGAGATAGCATGTGGGGAAGCACCTTATGTTGTAAGTAGATACGATTCAACAACAGGTGACTTCATTCCAGTCGGCAATCGAATAGGAATATTGGATCGAAAACTTCGTGTAGTAAATGAAAATTGTGAAACAAAAGAAGAATGGTTAAATGCATCGGAAAAAGCATTTAACCATACATATGCTTATGAATGGCAAGGCGACAGCCTTTTACTTTCAAGGGAAGCGATGTTATACACTTTCATTGAAAATTATTCATATAAGTTTGGTGAATTGCCGTTAATCGATTCCATCGAAAATATCGCCTATATCATTTCATGGAATGTCTGGCAAATGGACGGAATCAAATGTGTAATTCCAAATAGTTGCAAATTTGAGTCAATTGCTCAACTTTTTGGTGATGTTATTAAAACAGAATGTATAGGCTGTAAAACTAACAATGTCAGAAAACACAATGGTACATATTCATACATAAAGGACTGGAACAATAAAAATACAAATTCGGGTGAAAAAGGATTAAAAATTAGGTTTATTGACACGCTAAAAAGATAAATATGAAAATAGAATATCAGGCAGTATTAAAATACAAGTTAATATATGTTTTTAGAATAAATGAAAAGTCCCATACAGGATGCTTGAAAATAGGTGAAACAACTTGTGAGACTGATAATATTAATAAACTTAAGGTTAATTGTGATGAGCTCAACCAAGCAGCCCATGAACGCATTAAAACTTATACTCAAACTGCTGGAATTAAATATGAATTAATTCATACTGAACTTGCGATATATAAAAAAGAGGGTAATCTCCATTATTTTTCAGACAAAACGGTTCATGGTGTTTTAAGAAAGTCTGGAATTGAGAATAAATTCCTCGATTTAAAAAACAAAGCAAATGAATGGTTTAAAATCGATTTAAATACAGTAAAGTTAGCAATTGACGCAGTTAAAAAAGAAAAGGGGTCATTAAATCCGGGGGAAATTAGTAATGATCAAAACCCTGTTATTTTTCGCCCAGAGCAAGAAGTAGCAATTGCAAAAACACTAAAGCAATTTACAATCAGCAACAATATGCTTTGGAATGCTAAAATGCGATTTGGAAAAACATTATCCGCGCTTCAAGTTGTAAAGAAAAAGCAATTTACACGAACACTTATATTAACTCATAGACCAGTCGTAAATGAAGGTTGGTTTGATGATTTCACTAAAATATTTTATGAAAAAGACTCTAATTATTCCTTTGGTCATAAAAAAGAAGATGAAAAAGGAGGTGTCCCTTTTGATAAGTTAGAGAAACGTTGCAAATCTTCAAAAGAAAAAAACAAATATGTCTTTTTTGTTTCCATGCAGGATTTACGAGGTTCGTCAAAAGTTGGAGGGAATTTTAATAAAAATGATGAGATTTTTTCCGCTGAATGGGATTTGATAATAATAGATGAAGCACACGAAGGTATGCAAACTCTATTAGGAGAGAATGTTCAGAAAGGATTAATTAAATCAAAAACCAAAGTTCTCAGGTTATCAGGTACTCCTTTTAATTTGTTAGATAATTATAGTGAAAACGAGATTTTCACTTGGGATTATTCAATGGAACAACGAGCAAAAGAAGACTGGGACAAAAAATATTTTGGGGATCCTAACCCATATTCAGGATTACCTAAAATGAATATTTTCACTTTTGATTTGGGTAAACTGTTAAATAAATTCATTGAAAATGCGGCATTTAATTTTCATGAATTTTTTAAAGTTGATTCAAGTGATAAATTCATTCATGAAGCGGATGTTTTATCTTTTCTGAATTTAATAACCAAATCAGATGCATCCAGTAATTACCCTTACTCGAGAAAAGAATATAGGGATCTGTTTAATCATTCTTTATGGATGGTGCCAGGTGTCAAAGAAGCACGTGCATTAAGTAAATTACTCCATAATCACAAGATTTTTAGCGCGTTTGAAATTGTAAATGTTGCAGGTGAAGGTGATGTTGATGAGATAAAAGCAAATGAAAAAGCACTAAAAAAGGTCCAAACGGCAATTAGCGAAAAACCTCATGAGACTTATACTATTACACTTTCATGTGGACGATTAACAACAGGAGTTTCAGTCCCTGCTTGGTCAGCGGTTTTTATGTTGTCTGGTTCTTTTAATACTTCGGCATCAAGTTATATGCAAACGATATTCAGAGTTCAAACGCCAGCAACAATTAATGGGAAAGTAAAGGAGAATTGCTATGTTTTTGATTTCGCGCCGGATCGAACTCTCAAAGTCATTGCGGAAACCGCAAAAATATCGTCAAAGGTGGGCAAAACCACAGTTACAGATAGACAAGTATTAGGCTCATTTTTAAATTTTTGTCCAATAATTTCGATTGATGGATCAAAAATGAAAGCGTTTGATGTCGATGGTATGTTGGAACATCTAAAAAAAGTGTATGTCGAACGTGTAGTTAAAAATGGTTTTGACGCAGGTTATCTTTATAATAGTAAATTATTAGATCTTGAAAGTGTAGATTTTAAGAAATTTGAGAAATTACAAGAGATTATTGGCAAAACTAAAGCAATGCCAAAAACAGGAGATATTAACATAAATAGTCAAGGTTTTACAGATGAAGAATACGAAGAACTTTATGAAAAAAGAACTAATAGAAAGGAACTTTCAAAAGAGGAACTACGATTATTAAAAGTAAAGGAAGAAAAAAAGAAAAAAAGAGATACTGCTATTTCCATTTTAAGAGGTATATCGATTCGTATGCCCATGCTGATTTATGGTGCAAATTTATCAAATGATGAAGAAATCACAATTGATAATTTTACAAGTCTCATTGATGAACAATCATGGCAGGAATTTATGCCAAATGGCGTTAGCAAAGCCAAGTTCAACAGTTTTAAAGAATATTACGAACCAGATATTTTCCGTTCAGCAGGAAAAAAAATTAGGGCGATGACAAAGGATGCTGACGGCTTAAGTATAGAAGAGCGTATAAGTAGTTTAGTAAGTATATTTAGTACTTTTAGAAATCCTGATAAAGAAACAGTTCTTACCCCTTGGCGCATCGTTAATATGCATATAAGTGATTGTCTAGGAGGTCATGTATTTTTTAATGAGAAATTTGATACTGCAATCGGTAACCCAAGATTTGTTTCTCAAGGTAATAAAACTAAAAGTGTATTTGCTTCCGATACGAGAATATTGGAAATAAACTCGAAATCCGGATTATATCCATTGTATATGGCCTACAATGTATACAGAACGAGATTGATTGCTGAATATCCTCAGAAACTACATCCTAACCCAACTCTAAAACAACAGCAGTTAGTTTGGGATAAAGTTTTAGAGGAAAAT
Source organism: uncultured Flavobacteriia bacterium (assembly GCA_903873915.1). Classification (GTDB taxonomy): domain Bacteria; phylum Bacteroidota; class Bacteroidia; order Flavobacteriales_D; family Crocinitomicaceae; genus M0103. The sequence goes on from CAIQQH010000079.1 coordinate 4,407, forward strand.
ATTTTTGTAATCTGTAAAACACCAATGGCTGAAAGTATTACACGTCGCACTCTTGCGGGTTATAGAAAATCGGTTAAAATAAATGCGCTTTATTACAATAATCTAGTGCCTGAGATTTCCTCAAATCCAGAGATATTTATGAAACGCGTTCATCAAGGGAAAACATTTTGGAAAACAAATAAAACTGATAAAATGAAATTCAATGCAATAGTGGGGAATCCGCCCTATCAAGAAATGGATGGTGGGTCGGGCGTAAGTGCCAAACCAATTTATAATTATTTTGTTGACTTAGCCAAGCAAATGGAGCCAGATTTTGTTTCATTAATCATACCTGCTAGGTGGTATGCTGGGGGCAAAGGGTTGGATGAATTTCGTAAATCAATGTTAATAGATAAAAGATTTTCGTCGTTATTTGATTTTCCAAATGACAAAGATTGTTTTCCAAATGCAGATATTGCGGGTGGTATTTGTTATTTTCTTTGGGATAAAAATCATTCAGATGACTGCTTGATTTCTAATTATTCTAATGGAAAATTTGAACAAAATGAAAAGCGATCATTAAATGAATTTGAGATTTTAATTCGTCAAAATAAATCCGTACCGATTTTACACAAGGTTATAAAAGCGAATAAGCAGAAAAAGTTTTTATCCGATCGTGTTTCGTCAAGAAAACCATTTTCCCTTCCAACTAATTACAAACCTCATTCCAATGGAATTCCTTGTTGGTTTATACAAAAGATAGGACTTAAATATGCCTTGAAAAAAGACGTCATTGATTCAGGAAATTATTTAGATAAATGGAAACTTTTAATTCCTCCTGCACCAATTGCTGGTCAGACTGATTTTACTAAACCGATAGGTTTTTATTATGATGGAAACACTAGAATTGCCAAGCCAGGAGAGTGTTGTACGGAATCTTATATCATTGCAGGGGCATTTGAAACACAAAAGGAAGTTATTTCATTTAAATCATATTTATTTACTAAAGTTGTGCGGTTTCTCCTTTTACAAACAGTAGTTTCACAACACGTTACTAAAGAAAAATTCAAGTTTATTCCCGATTTTGAAAAATATGAAGGCAAGTATTCTGATGAAGCATTGTGTAAACTTTGGAAAATCACTAAAGAAGAATGGTTATACATTGATTCGCGAATAAATACCATAAAATGATTAATTGTCCATAGGTATTTTTTTGAGAATAAAACTAGCAAAAGGAAACTTATCAACACCCTGACCCCCTCCGATTTCCTATCCAATATCTACCCTCGTGTGCCATGACTCATTAGTGGCACACGGACAAAACAGCACCCCTACAACCCAATGAAATCAAGGGGTTCCGTGGAGGTGTAGGATATTGTATTGGGAAGTAATCCCCGCAAAACAGCACAAAACAGCACAAGCAACATGAAACTGCCACCCTACTACAAATTCCCTAGCATTTCTGGCTACAGAATCACGTTGCGACAAATTCAATTTTCTGAATTGAATGATCTCCTTGAAATTTCCTATTACGAAGGTGTTCAAGCGACAACCTGGAGTAAAGTGCACCAGATTAATCTGCATTGACTAAACTCATGGTGTCTTCCTTGAGAACAGTCCCAAGATGGACTAAAGTTAAAAATAGCAGCAAAAGGAACGGGCGGAATGACACAGCACGAAATCGTTATTTTCTCTGTGACTCTCTGGTGAACATGAATCTAATGTTTCTAGGTAAATTTGATTCACATCTGTTTTATCATCAACATTCTTGTTAAATAATGTGTCATAAAAAGGACAAAAATATTTATATTTGTTCCCTATAAGACGCATTAAATGAAAAAAGCACCAGCCATACTACCTAAAAACTTGAAGATCTTGAAGGATCTCGGTGAACAGATTCAATTGGCACGCTTGCGCCGAAAGTTGAGTGCAGAGCAACTGGCAGAGCGCACAGGACTTGGACGGAAAACGATATCTAATATTGAGCAAGGCAGCCCCACGGTGGCCATAGGTAGCTATCTGCAAGTGCTGTTTGTTTTGGGATTAGAAAAAGATTTGTCCATGGTTGCCGCTGCTGATCCTCTGGGTAGAAAACTGCAAGATGCTGGAATTATTACCCAAAAACGCGCACCGAAACAAACGAAAAAACCATGAAGCACCGGGAACATAAAATAAGTGTTTATGCTGATTGGGAATTCATGCTAGATGCGCAACTTATGGGCGTTTTGACGGCACAATACATTCGAGGAAAAGAGATATTTTCATTTGAATATGCCGAAACCTGGGTAAATAGTCAAAATCCGATATTATTCTTGGATCCGCATTTAGGTTTTTACAAGGGAAAGCAATACCTGCCAGAAGAAAAAAATAATTTTGGGATATTTCTAGATTCATCGCCTGACCGTTGGGGTAGGTTATTGATGCGAAGAAGAGAGGCGTGGCAGGCGAAAGTAGAGGGAAGAGACGAAAGGACGCTTTTTGAAAGTGATTTCTTATTGGGTGTTTATGACGGACATCGAATGGGTGGTCTTCGTTTTAAATTGATTGAAGATGGGCTGTTTATGAACGACCACAAGAAGATGGCTACACCACCATGGACATCACTTCGGGAATTGGAACATGCAAGTTTGCAACTCGAGCGAGATGAGGCTATGAACGATCCAGAATATGCTCAATGGTTGAATGTATTACTTGATCCCGGGTCTTCTTTAGGTGGAGCAAGGCCTAAAGCAAGTGTAATGGATGAAAATAATCATTTATGGATTGCAAAGTTTCCAAGTTCAAGGGATGAAAAAAATACAGGTGCTTGGGAAATGGTGTTGCACGAATTGGCTCAAGCTTGCGGAATTCATGTTGCGGAAGCACGTTTACAAAAGTTTTCGGGTAAGCACCATACCTTTTTATCCAAAAGATTTGATAGGACAACAGATCAAAAACGCATTCATTTTGCATCCGCTATGACCTTGTTGGGGCTTCAAGATGGTGCGGATCATATCGATGGAATTGGATATCTTGATTTAGCTGGATTTATCATGCAACATAGCCCTGCTGCAAAAGAAGATTTGGAACAATTGTGGCGCAGAATGGTGTTTAATATTTTAGTTTCTAATACAGACGATCATTTGCGAAACCACGGTTTTTTGCTCACCGGTGAAGGATGGCGCTTGTCACCCGCCTATGACATGAACCCAAATGAGATGGGTCATGGTTTAACCTTGAATATTTCAGAAAACAGCAATGATTTAGATATTTCATTAGCTATAGAAACCGCTCATCTCTATCATTTGAAAAAAGAAACCGCCGAACGTATTTTAAAGGACATGCATCAAAAAATTTCAAACTGGCGAGCAGTGGCCAAAGGGTTAGGAATAAGCAACAGTGAGATTGAACTGACTAAACGAGCTTTTCGTTTGGTAGGTAAGGGGTAGGTAAATTGTCTTTTTGAAGGATGTCAATGTCAACTAACAGCAGCCTTCAATGGGAAATGGGAGTAAGATATTTATCAGGCGTTTTTCATTCAAGGCAACACCATCAATCAAGAAATCTTTGAGTCGTTTTGTTGCCCATTGCCGAAATTGAGTGCCGCGAATGGAGTTTACGCGATAGCCAACGGAGATGATTACATCAAGATTAAAAAGCGTAATCGGTTTGTCTGAATTAGGAATATGCATTTTTTGCATATTGCCCTCCCGTTCTAATTCACCATTTTTAAAAATAGTCGAAATATGTCGAGAAATTACCGACTGATCTCTGTCGAATAAGATCGATAGTTGTACCTGGCTCAACCAAAAGGTATCGCCTTCGAACCGAACTTCTACCTGTGTTGTACCATCTAATGTTTTGAAAATTTCAATTTGATTTTACATTTTTAAAGCGTTTAATTAACATTAATAGATTATATATTCAAGTTACGCTAAAAAAAGTAAAATCTAACGATATGTTTAAAATATTTTTATTCCATCCAAACTAGCGATGTTTTCTGTAGCAATCCCCATCCAATTCAACATCGTTGGCAATAAATCCACACTATTGGCTTGTGGCTGTTGAACGGGGCTATTTAATGCAGGAATACGCACAATCGACCACACCTTCCGCGTTTGAGGTAGTTCGTCTTGTCCACCATGGCCTGTCCCCTCGCCACCATGATCGGTCGTCAACACCACCATCCATTCTTCACTATAGGTGATTTCTCGGTAATGAATGGCATCCATCAATCCTTCTACATAAATATCGGTCTGTTCAATGGCAGAAATATATTCTGGCACATTGGGTGAAAATCCATAAGCATGTCCCGAGTGATCGGTGTCGTCGAAGTGCAAGGTCATCATGTCAGGACAACAGCCCATGATTTTGTCCAGCGCGGCATAATACAAGGCCTTATCCGAAGTATAGCGTTGTGCATAATCTTCGTTGGAGGTAATTTTCAGGAAATCGTCCCAGTGGCTCAAAGTAGCCACACTTAGTGTTGGTTTGAATTGTTTCGCCAAAGTAAAAAGATCTGGAAAGTCTTTGTACTTATTCTTTCTGAATGAGTTTTCTGTCAAGCCATGTTTTTCTGGCCATACACCGTGTAAAATGGAGCTCCAACCAGGTACACTGACGGTGTAAGGACCTCGATCCGTATTCCAACATACATAGGCCTGCTGCACCAAACTGTCCATTCCCGGGGTATTGGCTGTTTGCAAGGCGTCGGTGCGCAAGCCGTCAATGCCGATAAATAGAACCTTGCGCACAGGTTCAGTCCCTGGAACACAATGGGTGCGTATTTCTTTTTTTGCATTGAAGTGATCTGCACAAGCGGATAGACCTAAAATGAAAAGCCCAATGATTGCCGCGAAAAAAAGCTTATTGTTGAAGCGCATAGCGTTAATTAGAATCTTAAGTAAAAATAGGACAAGAGATTCGAATAAATCGTTGGGAGGATTGTTCATTTCAGCCATCTTTGTGAATTACATCCAAGGATCAAGATTCCTTTGGAATTTTTCAAAGCATTTTTATGAATTCGAAAGGGTTAAATTTGAAAAACAAGAACGTATTTTTAACGACAAATACGCTTGAATCATACCAATAATTGACATACCCATGGAAAATCAAATAGCCCCTTTATTGATTGGCGCCCTTGCCGGAGACATCATCGGATCACGATTTGAGCGCTACAACATCAAAAGCACAGAGTTTGACTTGTTTCAAAGAAGTTCCCACTTCACCGACGATACCGTATTGACCATTGCGACAGCAGAAAGCATATTAAACAAGTCTTCAATTGTGGAGGCATTTCAGAAATATGGACGCAGGTATCCCAATGCAGGGTATGGTGGGACATTTTATCGGTGGATTTTTGAGGAGAATCCTCAACCCTATAATTCGTGGGGCAACGGATCTGCGATGCGCGTCAGTCCTGTGGGCCACGCCTATTCTTCGGAAGAGGAGGTCTTGGAACAAGCAAAGAAGTCAGCGGAAGTGAGCCACAATCATGAAGAAGGAATCAAAGGAGCTCAAGCTACAGCGATGTGTGTTTTTCTAGCGCGAATGGGCCACAGCAAAGATGAAATAAGACGCTATGTCGAGAGCAATTTTGGCTACGATTTATCCATCTCACTCGATGAAATTCGCCCGAACTATTATTTTGACGTCAGCTGCCAAGGTTCTGTTCCACATGCCATTCGGGCCTTTTTAGAAAGTAAGGATTTCGAAAGCGCAATCCGCTTGGCCATCTCCATTGGTGGTGACAGCGACACCATCGCGTGCATAAGCGGTGGAATCGCACAGGCATATTACAAATACATTCCAGAGGAGATTGTTCAGGGGGTGTTGGAACGACTTCCGAGTGAACTGTTAGATGTTGTGCTGCAGTTTGATGAGAAGTACAATCTTCGACAGGCTTAGCGACCCTTCGGTAAACCCAGTGTAAAAAAATGAGAACGAAAGCTGTGCAATCATCGCTCTGCATTTTCGTTCTGATGTTCGACCCCGATGAGGTCACTAAACAGAGCGAAAAACAGAACGTAAAGCGCTTCAATTTTTTCACTGTCTTTAAAAGTGTGAGTTGGAGCCCCGAAGAATCGGGACAAAATGTGAGGGCTACACAATCCTCGCTCTCGCTCTCACACTGTATATCCCGTCGGCATGTCCGCCGAGGCGGGGGTCGAACCAATCTCGATAAAAGTAATGATTGACAGCTTGTGTATGAGTCAATCCCCACTCTAGCTCTCACATCTTGTCCCGATACTTCGGGACTCACACTGTATATCCTCTCACCTCCAATTAAGTAGTTCTACGCAATTGTGAAATACTCCCTGTTATTGTTCATATCATTTGTTTTTTGATTGCCCCACATTTGATCCATGAATGCAAATCCCTCACGGAAGTTGCTTCAAAAAAACGGGTATGAAAAAGGTGAATTTTTTAAAAGGTATTGTCGCTTGTACGGCCCTGGTCTTTCTGCCAGGTCTAGCATCAGGCGTCTTTGCACAGGCATACAATGTCTCGTACAATGCCATAAACTTTGGTGGCACGGGTGTCACCATCACAAACAAGGTGGGTACGGGGGTCGCAGTCGGCAACATTGTGTTGTATCAAAATGTCATAAACATCGGCGGCCAACAAATCGATGCAATTGTGCGCACGCAAGAAATATCGAATGTGACCTTCACGACCTACGATCAAGCCGGAACAGGAACCGGATACACCAACAACCTCGCGAATTATTTTTCGCCACAGTTTACCATTGGAACAGGAGGGGGATATGCCGTATTTAAAATCCAGTTTGTTTTAGGAGGGTCATACAACAACACAACAAACACGGGAACCTTAGTTACGCTTCAAAATGTACGACTAAATACCTATGATATCGACGGAAATGGAACTACAGGCACAAACCAATACAATGAGTTTGGAGGATTTTCTTCCTCCGAATTGGGGAGCCCAACAAATCTGACCATGACCTACAATGCCACGCTTGGCTTGACAAAATTCAGATCCACCTCATCCACCAACACAACTGACGCTACAGATGTGAAAAATCGTGTTCGCGTGACCTATGGTTACATGTCGGAGTTTACAACAAAAGTTGGTGCCGAGGGAAGTGGCGCGGCCTATTTCTTCTTGGATTTTTCAGCTGGTGCAACATTTACAACGGCTGTTTCATATTCAGCGCCATCACTGGATTTAAATACGGCCACAGCCGGATTAGACAATGAGGTAATGATGATTGCCCCAGCAAGCAAGAATTTTTCATCAGGAACAACAAACATTACCTATACAGGCTCAACGCTCGACAACCTTAAAATAGCGTTTGAGTCGGCTCAGGTTTATGATGGTACCAATGAGAACTTTGTGATAAGTGGCGCCACTTCTGGTGGAACGATTGGCTTAAAATTCACCAATGGGCAAGCAATACCAAATGTGGTTTATGGTGGTGTATCATACATCGTTGCAGCCAGTGTTTCCAGCGGAACAAGCACTTTGGTTTTTACAAAAAGCGGAGGAGGAACCCTTACACTTGCTCAAGTAGAGGCTTTGTTGGATGCCCTTCAATATCAAAATACCTTGAGTTCAGCAACAAAGGGATTGCGCACCTACAATGTGACCACCCTTTCAGCAAGTTTTGAAACAGCGGTTGCTCAATTCCGCGTGAACATTGATACACCCTTGCCGACAGATTTGATTTCATTTTCTGCAGCGTGCAAAGATGATCATACAGTGGTTTCTTGGCAAACGGCAACGGAACACAATTCAGCTCTTTTTGTCCTCGAACGAAGTATAAACGGTCAAGATTGGGTAGAAGCGACAACAGTAGAGTCTGCCGGTAACAGCACCACAAAAATTGACTACACCTACGATGATTATGCAGCCCTTCGCTTTGAAGGATATTATCGCCTCACACAAATCGACAACGATGGCGTGCAAAAAGTGTACGATCCCATTCATGCCAGTTGCGCAGAAAGGGATGCTTTGGTAAGCGTTTATCCAAATCCAACAGAAGGAGATTTTTCTTTGGAATTGAATGCCTCTGCGAAAGGAAATGCCACGTTTACCCTTGTAGATGCAAACAATCAACTGCTGAAATCAGGATCCATCGACTTAGCAAATGGGATAAACCAGATTCATATCTCTGGTGCAGAACTGAGCCATGGCATGTACTACTTGCGCGTAGACTGGAATGGACAGACTTTGGTGAAGAAGGTTGTTGTGCGATAACTCCGGTCGCAAACACGAACCTAGGTCTTGTCTACGATTAAATGCCTTTGCGCAAGCTATAAATGTTTTCCCAAGACAAATCTGTCAATGGCTCAATGACAGATGCATAGGCGCGCTCCATCTGTCTGGCAACTTTCTCAAAAGGAACTTGACCAGTTAGAGCCCCCAAACCAGGGCAAGCAATGCTTTTAATTTTTTGATTACTCGTAAGGTTGTGGTGATGCACTGCCAAAAGCGTTGCGCGCATTCCGTGATACACATTGTCGGTATGCGCGATAATATCTGGGATACGCATCGTAGGGGTATGCGCGAGATAGGGGTGCTTCTCGTGATAGGTTGGAATTATAAAGCTAGAACCAATCGGCTGTTCACCCAAGTAATGTGCAACAATATGCGCTTGAACGCGGTCCATGAGCTGCTGTCCGAAATAATCTGTGATGTGTTTGTCGATCCCCCCGTCCATCTGTCCATAGGAATTTGCTGCACTCACCATGCAATCGTAAGCAGGAATGTTTTGAAAATAGTCATGGACGACTTCTACATTTTCGTGGTATGCAAATGCTGCTTCCCAGGCCGCGCACATGTGTGGATTGACATCCACCAAAATCAATTTTAAATTATTCATCGCTTCTAAGTTTTGGCACAAAGAAAGCAGCGAGCTCCGTATAGGTGATACCGAAAAATAATTTAGATAAAAATGTAAGAGCAAAACCCCTGTTTTATGCAGTTTTTACCAAAATCCAAACGCTTAATTCAAAAAAATATTCCAAACAGGTTTTTTTCTTACAAAAATTTACTATATTATTGTAAAGTGCTCGTCAGCTGACACATCAATCGTTTGATTTATTTAATTCTTAAAGTTACCTTAAAAAGTGACCTAGAAAAGTATTGTCTAATCTTTAAACTATCTTAGTATGTCTCAAAAACTTGTCCCAATCAAAGGTTCTGATCGTTCATTTTCAATCGTTCGACGTCGCGTTCAAATCGCACCAAACAAAAAAAACAAATCTGGATTTTCATACGAAAATCAAATGGACACAACCGCCACAAGAGTTGCCTATTCTACTTTTGTGTCTTCTCTCCCTGCGTCTCCAGGTTCACTCATCATGTACAAGAAAGTGAGAGGAATTTTAGTGCCCAGCGAAGTGCTAAGGTCTGATGAAAATTTGCGCCAATTGTTTTCGAGTCCGAAAGGCGACGCAAATCGCTATTCCTTGCTCCTAAGCCATCTCAATAATGGCTGCGACGCAATCGTAATTCAACTCGTGCGCCCAGCGAGTTGAGTTTTTTACCAAAATGAATGTGCAAAGAAATTGTACATTCGTGCCTCACAAGCACAGTACCCATGTCAAAACTTCTCTCTCTAATTCACACGGTTCTCATCATTCTCGTTCTGCTTCTCCCTCTGTTTTCCCTTTCGCAGTACCCTGATTCCATTCGCCTCAACGAGGTGCGTTTTCTCACCTCGCACAACAGCTACAAGCGAAAGCCAGATCCAAAGATTCTAAAGTTCCTTTCTCACTTTAAAAAACAACTCGGCAAAGACATGGACCCCATTCAAATGGATTATGGCCACGCCTTGCTGACTGAACAAATGAACACTTACCACATCAACGGTTTCGAACTCGATGTGAACTACGATCCTCAAGGTGGACATTTTGTGAAACGTAGGATTAACTTTTTTATCGGAGGACTCAAACAGAAATCACGCGATTCCTTGCTACTAAAACCAGGATTTAAGATTCTCCATATCGCCGATGTGGACTACGAATCAAATTATACCACCTTCGTTCAAGCACTCACTGAAATTCGAAACTGGAGCGCACTGCACCCCAATCACACCCCGATTTTTATCAACATCGAAATCAAACGAGATGCCCCTGCGGACTATTCGAAAGCGCTAGACTTTTTGGGCTTCAATAAATCCATTCCTTTTGTTCCCGAAGCACTCAACGACCTCGATGCTGAAATCCATTCAGTGTTTGATCAATACCCAGAAATGCTTTATACTCCAGCACATTTGCGAGACACCTTTCTTACGACTGTTTCTCGGTTGAATACCGCTGGATGGCCAACATTGAACGAAACACGGGGTAAGGTTTTCATTGTCCTCGATGGAGATTTCCAAGAGCTCTATACGACAGCTTTGACGAATAGAATAGATCGGCCCATGTTTGTCTATGGTCAACCGGGAGCGCCTGAAACGGCTTTTGTGATCCGCAACGAACCACAAGGCAAAGAAGAGGAAATCCGTGCGTTAACGGAGATGTACATGGTGCGAACACGAACTGATGCAGGAACCCTCGAGGCCAGAAGTCAAGATTACTCGCGCTACAATGCGGTGATTCAAAGTCAAGCGCAAATTATCACCACGGATTATTACCGCGCCGATCCACTACTTAGCCCTTTTGTTGTGTCCATCCAACAATTCAAACAAAATGCCTTACACTTGTTCTTGCGCAGTAGTGGGCTCTAATCGCTCTCGTTCTGATAAAGTTATCTCAACAAAGTAACGTGCCCCACATACTCATAGGCATCTTCATTCTGTAGTCCCGTAAATCGAATCTTCCAGGTATAGACTCCGTCTTGGGCATAACCATCAGAACTTCCAGTAATCAATCCTTCAAGCGCATCTGGATAGCTTCCATCCCAACCAACGAGTGGATCATTGGAATAGAAAACTACCGCTCCCCAACGGTCAAATATGCGCAGCTCGTAGGACTTCGGATCATATCCAGAGGTCATCACAGGCAAGAACTCATCGTTGGTACCGTCGTTGTTCGGCGTGAAACTGTTCGGAATATAAACGAGTAAGTCTTCCCAAACCGTAATGGTGAGGATCATGCTGTCGTAACATCCCAATTCGTTGTAGGCGTATAGCGTTACCACATAATCAGCGGGCTCAGATGGATACACATGCACTGGATTTGTTGACGTGCTTGACGTTCCATCACCGAAATCCCACACATAGGTAAATGCATCTATAGACTGATTCGTGAACTGAACGGTTGGATCACTGATCGGTAAACTGTCCGATGAAACAATGAAGTCGGCATTTGGAATGGCATAGGCGCAAACGATGTCTGGCTGAACTAGTGTAATGCTACATCCCGCTTGATTGGTTACCGTCAAACTTACGTCATAACATCCTGGATCTGGATATTGGTGGTCAACTGAACCTGGCTGGTTTGATGTTTCACCGTCTCCGAAGTTCCAGAACAATGTGGTTCCTGGCGCAGCGATGAGGTCGCTAAATACGGTGTTGAATACCACACAACCTTCAGGTTCTGAAACAGTAAAATCAACATCTGGGGATTGTGACAAGGTAATGTCCATCGAGAAGGAATTGACACAGCCCGTCACTTGGTTGGTACCTGTCAATGTCACCGTGTAGGTGCCTATTGCTGGATAGGAGTGAACCGGATCTTCGAGGATTGAGGTGTTACCATCGCCAAATGTCCAGGCAAAGTCAAGTCCTGGGTCAGAGGTGTTGTTGAATGGAACGGGAGTGATATTACACAAAGCGCCCGAGCCTGTATCGAAGCCAATGATAGGCAATGGATTCACAGTGACAGGAATGGTAAATAGTGGGCCTTTACATCCTGAAGCATTTGCAGTGGCCATTACGGAGTAGTTAACAAGCTGTGCTGTGGTAGATGGATTCACAAGCACATCATTGATCGTAGAACCATTTTGAATGCTTGTTGTTTCACCGGTCACGCCGCCATTCGATTGAGCCTGCCAGATAAAGCTAGATGGAAGTGTAGCTGTGATTGGTGTGTTGACATTGTCACCGGAACAAATGGCAACCGGGCCGTTGGTCACAAGTGGCAATGGGTTCACGAAGACAACAATGTTGAAGATTGGACTCGCACATCCATTGACTATTGAAGTGGCTACGGCCTGATAATCGACCTGCTGAACACTATTGCTTGTATTCACCAAAAGGTCATTGATGAGGTTCGTAGTTTGAATGGTTGTGCTTTCACCATTGATGTTGATGTTGTTTGTTGCAAACCAGTTGAAGCCAGCTGCAACATTCGCTTCCAAGGTCAAATCAACCACTTCACCGCTACAAATCGTTACGGTATCTTCATTCAACAAGGACAATGGAGGTCTAACAATCACTGCAATCGTTCGTGCAGCACCCACGCAACCCGATGGATCGGCCGTTGGAATTATACTGTAGATGATCAGCTGATTTTGTGTGGTCGTGTTGATCAACAAATCACTGATGATGTTTCCACTTTGCGCGAAAAGGGTTTCACCGGTCACGTTGGTGTTATCGGTGGCTATCCACGTAAAGGTAGAGGCAACATTGGCCGTCAAAATCATATTTACCGCGGCACCACTACAAATTTCAATCGTAGGGTCTGAAGTCACCTCGACATCTGGAACGACTTCAACGGTGAATGTGGTTGGATTTCCTGAACATCCTTGTGGTGCTGAAACTGGACTCACATGGTAGGTTACGTATTGCATCACTGTGGTCTGGTTTGTCAAGGTATTGATCACGGTGCTCGATGGCTGTGGGAAGTTCACATCACCGGTGACATTTGGATTCGGATCGGCATACCAGGTAAAGTCAGAGGTGATATTCGCGCTTAACGGAACATTTATCGTTTCGCCATTACACACCGTAAAGTTGGCAATCGGTGTTACTATTGGTGAAGGATTTACAGCAATGCTAAAGCTTTGAGGATTTCCTGAACAAGCAACACCATTGGCACTTGTAAAGACAGGTGTCACAACAAACTGACCTGAAATCTGAGCCGCGGAAGCATTTAATCCTGTGAATGCCGCTATATTTCCTGTAGCACCAGATCCAACACCAATGGCTGGGTTGGTGTTTGTCCATGTGTAGGATGTTCCTGTTCCGTTAAAGACTATCGCTGCGGTAGATGTTCCATTACACACGATTTGATCAGTAGGGTCAGCGACAATTGGGGTCGGGTTAATGCTAATCGTAAAGGTTTGCGTATTTCCTGTGCAAGTAATATTGCTCTGTTCGAAGTAAGCTGTCACTGTCAGTTGAGCTGTCAAAGCCGCACTGTTTGAACTGTTTTGTGCGAGAAAGGATGGAATGGATCCTGTTCCACTTGCGCCGAGTCCGATGATGGGTGAATCGTTGGTCCAGGTATAATAAGTTCCTGTTCCTGTAAACGCTATCGGGGTGGTGATGACGTTGTTACACACAGTTACATTTGCTGGATCTTGAACTACAGGTGTAGGATTAACTGCAATGGTAAAGAGCTGTGTTGGACCACTACATGTAAGTCCAGCATTGGCATATTGTGGAGTTAATGTTATGCTGGCAATCACTGGGTTGACACTGGCATTTGTCGTTGTAAAGGAAGAAATGTTTCCTGCTCCATTTGCGCTTAATCCGATTGAAGGTGTGCTGTTCACCCACGTATAGGAAGTTCCTGTTCCACCAAAATTAACTGCTGCCGCTGAAGCTCCGTTGCACACCACTTGATCGGCGGGATCGTTTGCAATTGGTGTTGGATTGATGGTGATCGTAAATGTTTGTGGAGCCCCTGGACAACTCGCTGTTCCACCTGCAAAATTTGGCGTCACTGTAAGTGTTGAAGTTATTGGTGTTGTTCCCGTGTTGATGGCGTTGAACGAAGTAATATTTCCTGTTCCACTGGCTGCAAGGCCAATGAGTGGGTTGGTATTGGTCCATGTGTAGGATGTCGCCGTTCCAACGAAGTTCACAGGCGTTGTTGGTGCCCCATTACATACCACCAAGTCAGCCGGATCATTCATGGTCGGTGTCGGATTTACAGTAAGACCTATTGTTTGGGTGGTTCCGCTACACGTTAACCCTGCATTTGCATATTGCGGTGTCACGGTTACAATGCCAGTTACGGGGCTTGTCGTGGTGTTGATGCTCGTAAAGGCCGCGATATTGCCAGTTCCCGTTGCACTCAAACCAATGGATGGCGCTGAATTTACCCACGAATAGGCGGTTCCTGTTCCAGTGAAGGACAAGGCACTTGTCGATGCCCCGTTACAAACCACTTGGTCTGGAAGGTCGTTGACAATCGGTGTTGGGTTAATGGTAATGGTAAATGTTTGGGCTGTTCCTGTACATCCCACGGCACCACCGGTGAAGTCAGGAGTGACGGTTAAGGTGGCAATGACAGGGGATGTCAAGTTGTTAAGTGCAGTAAATGAAGGGATGTTTCCTGCTCCTGAGAATGAAATTCCAATCGAAGGGGTGCTGTTTGTCCAGGTGTAAGATGTACCGGTCCCTGTAAAGTTTATGGCTGGTGTTTGCGCATTGTTACACACCACAAGATCCTGCGGATCATTGGCCGAAGGCGTTGGATTTACAGTAATCAAGAAGTTTTGTGTTGGCCCCTGACAAGTTACTCCTGAACCAAGGTAGCTCGGTGTTATGCTTATCGTTCCAGTGACAGGTGTTGATCCGCTGTTTTGTCCAGTAAATACAGGAACTGTGGTATTTCCATTGGCTGCCAATCCAATCGATGGCGTGCTGTTGCTCCAGGTGTAGGAGGTGCCCGTGCCCGACAACACAACTTGGGCAGAAGAAGCGGTGTTACAAATGACTTGGTCAGCTGGATCTATAACAGTTGGTGTTGGGTTTACCGTAATATTAAATGCTTGTTGCTGACCTGCACAGGTAATGTTTCCTCCAGTATATTGAGCGGTCACGTTGATATTCGCGGTGACAGGTACTGTATTTCCATTTAATGCGTTGAATGCAACGATGTTTCCGATACCTCCTGCGCCCAATCCAACAGAAGTGGTGGTGTTGGTCCAGGTATATGTTGTCCCAGTGCCGCTAAATACAACCTGTTGTGTTGCACTGTTGTTACAGACGACTTGATCTACAGGATCAGCTACGGTAGGCGTAGGATTCACAGTGAGAATATAATCACTCAAAGGCCCAGGACAACTCACACCGCCGTTCAAATAAATAGGTGTAATTGTTACAGTACCACTCACTGGCGAAGCGCCAGCATTGAAGGTAGTAAAGGCAGGAACGGTATTTACCCCATTGGCAGCGAGTCCAATGCTTGTGGTGCTGTTTGTCCAGGTGTATCCAGTCCCTGTTCCGGTAATGTTTACCGCGCTGCTTAAGCTATTGTTGCAGTAGGTCAAGTCTGCGATAGGAGTCACAGTAGGCGTTGGGTTTACAGTAATCAAGAAGTTTTGTGTTGGCCCAGGACATGTTACGGTATTGAACAAATATTGAGGAGTCACAGTGACCGTTGCGGCTATTGGCGAAGTTCCGCTGTTTACCGCTGTGAATGCAGCGACGTTTCCTGTGCCTGTGGCTGGAAGCCCAATTCCCGGGATGCTGTTTGTCCACGTGTAACTTGTTCCAGTTCCTGTGAAGGCAACGGCTGCGCTGGGCGCAGAATTACACAACACTTGATCGTTTGGATCTGCAACAATTGGTGTTGGATTTACCGTAATGGTATAAGGTGCGCCACCACCTGGACATGTGGCCTGACCAGAGGTGACCGCCGATGCCGTGATTTGAATAACAGCTGGAGTTGTTCCGGTATTATTTAAGGTAAAGAACGGAATCGTACTTCCACCAGATGTGCTTGTTAAGCCATTCACGCCGCCAGGAATGGTCGTGGCTGTCCATGTAATAATGGCCCCCGGTGTTGCAGAGGTAATGTTAACAATCGCAGAGTTGGATTGTGAACAAATCGTTTGATTGGCAATGCTGTACTGAACGGCTGGTGCTGGATTTACTGTAATGGTAAAGAGTTGTTGCGTCCCACTGCAGGTTAAGCCTGCACTCGTGGACAATGGGGTTAAGGTAATTGTTGCCACGACAGGATTATTGCTGCTGTTTAGGGCAGTAAATGCATTGATATTTCCTGTTCCACTTGCCGCGAGTCCGATGGATGTTGTGCTATTTACCCACGAGTAACTTGTTCCAGTTCCACTAAAAGTAAGCGCAGCTGTTGATGCGCCATTGCAGACCACTTGATCTGCGGGATCATTTGCGGTAGGTGTAGGGTTTATCGTAATGGTGAATGTTTGTGGGGTGCCCGTACAGTTGATCCCCGCTCCTGTAAAGTTCGGAGTAACGGTAACGGTAGCCACAAGTGGTGTTGTCCCGTTGTTGATGGCGTTGAAGGTAGTGATGTTCCCAGAACCGCTTGCGCCCAAGCCGATCGCTGGATTGCTATTTACCCAGGTGTAAGTTGTTCCTGTTCCAGTAAAGTTCACCGCTGAAGTTGCTGAACCATTGCACACCACAAGATCTGCTGGGTCTGTAACGGTTGGTGTCGGATTGACTGTAATGCCAATGGTTTGCGTACTTCCTGAACAGGTTACTCCCGCATTGAGGTATTGCGGCGTAACCGTAATCGTGCTGCTGACAGCTGTAATCCCTGTATTTGTTGCTGTAAACGCCGCGATATTTCCTGAACCGTTTGCGATTAAACCAATTGAAGGAGTGGTATTTACCCATGAATAGGCAGTTCCAGTTCCGGTAAATGCAAAAGTGGCTGTGGACGAGGAATTACATACGACTTGATCTGGTAAATCGTTGACCTGCGGTGTTGGATTTACAGTAATGGTAAAAGATTGCGAAGATCCTGTACAACCAACTGCTCCTCCGTTAAAGTCAGGCGTTACAATCAATGTCGCTACGACTGGCGCAGTAGAGTTATTTGTCGCAGTAAATGTTGGTATGTTCCCAGTGCCCGAAGCGCCAATCCCAATGGAAGGGGTATTGTTTGTCCACGTGTAAGAGGTGCCTGTGCCTGAGAAGTTCACCGCTGGAGCAAGGGTATTGTTACACACGACAGCATCCAAAGGGTCCGAAGTTCCTGGTGTAGGATTTACCGTAATGGAGAACGATTGCGTTGGACCTTGACACGTCACACCTGAACCAAGGAAGGATGGTGTAATCGTAATGATGCCAATTATAGGTGTTGCGCTGTTGTTTTGACCATTAAAAACAGGCACCGTTGTGTTTCCACTTGCAGCAAGCCCGATAGCGGTGTTGCTATTGGACCAAGAATAAGTTGTGCCTGTTCCTGAAAGCACTACTTGTGCAGATGGTGTGGCATTACAAATAACCTGGTCTGCAGGATCTACAGCCGCAGGTGTTGGGTTTACGGTGATGTTGAAAGACTGATTGGTTCCTGGACAGCTAACAGCATTGGAGGTGTATGTAGGTGTTACGCTTACAGAAGCTGTAATCGCAGATGTGCCTGCATTTAATCCATTGAAGGCACCAATATTTCCGTTGCCGCTCAATGCAAGTCCGATAGAAGGGGCACTATTGGCCCAACTAAATCCTGTTCCTGTTCCGGTGAAGTTCACAGCGGAAACGGACGAGTTGTTGCAGACTACTTGGTCCGATGGATCAGTCATTGTCGCGGTAGGTAAGACTTGAATGATGAACGGATCAACAGTACCGGAGCAAGTTACCCCGGCATTTGTATAAATTGGTGTGACGTTCACTGTTGCACTCACAGGAGTCGTTCCTGTATTGTTGGCCGTAAACGATGCAATGGTGTTGCTTCCTGTCGCTCCAAGTCCTATGGATGTGGCAGAGTTGCTCCAGTTGTAAGCCGTGCCTGTTCCCGCAAATGCAATTGTTCCACTTGGCGACCCGTTGCACAAGGTAAGGTCGGCGGTAGGGGTAATGCTCGGAGTTGGGTTTATAGTATAGGTAAAACTTTGTGTGGAACCAGGGCAAGCAACGCTGTTGTTGGCGAACAGTGGTGTAACAGTTACGGTAGAAACGACCGGCAATGCACTGGTGTTTGCTGCAGTAAAGGTGGCAATGTTCCCTGTTCCACCTGCACCCAAACCAATGGATGTGGTGGTGTTGGTCCACGTGTATGAACTTGCTGAACCGGTGAAGCTGACAGCTGCAGTAGCTCCTGTATTGCACACCACTTGATCCAATGGATCGTTGACTTGTGGCGTTGGATTTACGGTGATCGTGTACACGGAACCAGCGCCAGGACAGTTAACGAGCCCTGGTGTTGCTGCGCCCGCAAGGAAGGTAATCGTTACGGGAACAGATGAACTGTTGGTCAATGTGTACGCTGGAATACTTGTTCCTCCACTTATGGTGTTCAAGCCCGTAATGTTGGCGGGTACACTCTGAAGATTCCATGTTATAGTTGCTCCCGGAGTTTGTGAGGACAAGGCAACTGGCAATGAGTTTCCTCCCGAACAAATGGTTTGATTGGCTTGGTCAAACTGTACCGCAGGTGATGGGTTTACGGTTATGGAATAGGTGTTTGACGAACCAGTACAGGTCACTGCGCCGCTCAAATAGGAAGGAGTCACGGTGACTTGCGCAACCACAGCGTTTGTCGTAAGATTTGATGCGGTAAATGCGGCAATATTACCGGTTCCATTTGCCGCTAGGCCAATGCTCGGGGTGCTGTTGATCCAATTGTAGCTTGTCCCTGTCCCAGTAAATGTTGTTGCAGGCACCTGTGAGCCGTTACACACTGTTTGATCAGCCGGATCGGTAACCGTTGGTGTTGGATTTACCGTAACAAGTACGTCTTGTGTTGACCCCGTACAGGTTGTACCTGCATTGGTATAAGACGGGGTAATGACAACAGTTCCCGTAATAGGTGAACTAGTTCCATTCGTGGCGTTAAACGAGGAGATATTTCCATTTCCTGTTGCACCCAAGTTGATGGATGTATTGGTGTTGGTCCAGTTGAAAACGGTACCTGTGACTGCCCCGCTGAAGTTGATCGCTGCGCTTGGTGCATTGTTACACACCACTTGATCTGTCGGATTCACCACCGTTGGAATTGGATTCACCGTAATGGAAAATGTTTGTGGTGATCCCGCACAAGAAACCCCTAAATTGGTCATCGATGGTGTCACCGAAATATTTCCCGTAATGGCAGTATTTCCCGCGTTTGTTGATGTAAATGCAGTGATGTTCCCGTTGCCTGAGGCCGCAAGATTGATTGCGGTGTTGGAATTGGTCCATGCGTAACTTGTTCCAGCGACATTAAATGTGCTGCTGAAGTTTATGGCACTTGTTGGCGAACCAACACAAACGGTTTGACTGCTAATGGTATTCACCGTTGGAGTAGGATTAACCGTAATCAACACATCTTGTGTTGCACCTGTGCAGGTTACGCCAGCATTGGTATAGGAAGGGGTAATGACAACTGTTCCGGAAATTGGCGCATTGCTAGTGTTGGTTCCGTTGAAGGATAAAATGTTTCCGTTGCCCGATACCCCAAGATTGATTGCACTGTTGCTATTTGTCCAGTTAAATACCGTACCTGTAACGGCGCCGCTGAAGTTGATTGCCGCAGTCGATGCCGCGTTACACACCACTTGGTCTGACGGATTTAATACACTTGGAATAGGGTTAACAGTGATGGTAAATGCCTGAGGTGTTCCGCTACAGGCTGTTCCCGCATTGGAGTAGGATGGCGTCACTGAAATGTTGCTGGTAATCGGTGTGCTTCCCGCATTTGTTGTGGTGAAAGCGGCGATGTTTCCATTTCCAGTAGCAGGAAGGTTAATCGCAGTGTTGCTATTTGTCCATGCATACGTGGTTCCTGCCACATTGAAGGTGCTGCTAAAATTGATCGCGGTGGTGGATGCCCCGACACATTGTGCTTGATTGGCAATTGAATTAACGGTCGGGGTAGGGTTTACGGTGATTAAGACATCTTGTGTCGCACCCGTACATGTCGCACCGGCATTGGTGTACGAAGGCGTAATGACAACTGTTCCCGAGATTGGGGCATTGCTTGTATTGGTGCCATTGAAGGTGAGTATGTTTCCGTTTCCAGCGGCAGGAAGGTTAATCGCGGTGTTGCTATTCGCCCACGCATAACTTGTCCCGACAACGGGTCCGGTGAATGAAATCGCCGCTGAACTGGCATTGTTGCAAATCACTTGATCCGCAGGATTGGCAAGGGAAGGAATCGGATTTACGGTGATGGTGAAGGATTGAGGTGCTCCAACACAACTTGTCCCAGCATTCGTATAGGAAGGAGTTACAGAGATGGTTCCTGAAATAGCGGAATTGGTGGTGTTTGTGGTGGCAAATGATGGAACAGTTGTGTTTCCAGTTGCCCCTAAATTGATGGCTGTATTGGTGTTTGTCCAAGCGTATGTTGTTCCCGCGACATTAAATGTACTGCTGAAGTTTACGGCACTTGTTGTCGAACCAACACAAACGGTTTGACTGGCAATTGCATTGACCGTAGGCGTAGGATTAACCGTAATCAACACGTCTTGCGTTGCCCCTGAACAGGTCAAACCCGCATTGGTATAGGTAGGTGTAACTACCACGGTTCCAACGACCGGTGCATTGGTGCTGTTGGTGGCCGCAAAAGCTAAAATAGTACCGCTGCCCGACGCGCTAAGGTTAATGCCCGTGTTTGAGTTTGTCCAGTTGAAAATGGTTCCCGGAATTGTCCCAGTAAAGGCAATCGCTGAGGTCGTTGCATTGTTGCACACCACTTGGTCTGTTGGGTTCGCGACTGTTGGGATTGAATTTACGGTGACAAGCACTTGATCCGTATTTGTGCATCCGGTCGCTGTATTTGTTCCAGTTACGGTGTAAGTTGCGGTTGAAAGTGGCGTAAAGGCCTGACCATTGGCATATCCGTTTGACCAACTGTAGGTGTTTCCACCTGTAGCTGTTAAGGCAACTGGCGATCCTGCACAAATGGTTTGATCAAGCCCAGCATTGATGGCGGGCAAGATGGCATCCACAGTAACAACAACCTGATCTGTTGCGGTACAACCACTGCTAATGTCGGTCGAAGTTAGGGTGTAGGTGGTCGTAACGCTAGGATTCGCGCTAGGATTTGCTACGGCCGAAGAGGATAGCCCTGTTGTCGGAGTCCAGGCATACGAAACACCAGCAATAGGAGTCATTCCAACAACTAAACCAGCCGCATTGACGGCGCATGTTTTTGTAAAATCAGCCCCTGCATTTACGCTTGGAACTTCTATATCAACGGTGACTATAATTTGATCAGTCGTCACACAACCTGTGGTTGGGTTTGTGGCGGTCAAGGTATAGGTGCTAGTGATTGTTGGATTGGCTACAGGATTCGAAATGCTCGTCGATGTAAGTCCTGCCGAAGGCCCCCAAGAATACGTTATTCCTGCAACGGCCACCATACCAATTGGCAAGCCATTCGGATTTTGGGTGCATGTCTTTGTGAAGTCTAACCCTGCATTGGCAAGGGGTAAGCCAGTAACAACCGTAACAGTTACTTGGTCAGATGCAGTACATCCATCAGCTGTATTTGTAGCGGTTAAATTGTAGGTCGTTGTGGTACTTGGATTCGCTGTTGGATTCGAAACGTTCGGATCATTTAATCCTGTAGTTGGCGTCCAAGCATACGTTACACCAGCCACAGCACTCATTCCGATGGCTTGTCCGCTGGTGTTTTGTGTACAGGTAATCGAGAAGTCGGCTCCTGCATTTGCTACAGGAGTATTGGCATTTACGGTTACGGTTACTTGGTCTGTCGCCGAACACCCGCTCGAGGTGTTTGTGGTCGTTAATGTATAGGTTGTGGTTGTCCCTGGGTTGGCAATAGGATTGCTGATATTTGTAAAATTTAACCCACTTGAGGGTGACCATGAATACGAAAGCCCTGCTACCGAAGGGGCCCCAATGGACAAACCAGATGGATTTAGGACACACGTTTTTGTAAAATCAGTTCCCGCATTTGATGTGGGAACAAGGGTGTTTACAGTGACGATCACGGCATCACTTGCAGTACATCCATTCGCTGGATTTGTTCCTGTTAGGGTGTAGGTTGTTGTTGCGGTCGGAAGAGCGGTCGGATTCGAAACAGTGGAACTACTCAAACCAGTTGTTGGTGTCCAAGTGTAGGTGGTTGAACCAGAGGCTACCATTCCAATAGCTGTGCCTGTAGGGTTGGTGGCGCAACTAACCGTTACATCGGCACCCGCATTAATGATAGGCGGAGTGGTGTTCACGGTCACTAAAATCTGATCGGTTGCCACACAGCCGTTCGCTGGATTCGTTGCAGTAAGTGTATATGTTGTTGTCGCAGTTGGATTTGCAGTCGGATTTGAATTGGTCGTCGAGGTTAACCCTGCACTCGGTGTCCATGCATAGCTTATTCCTGCCACAGCGGTCATTCCAATGGCAAGACCAGCAGTATTTGTCACACAGGTCTTTGTAAAGTCGGGCCCAGCCGCTGCAATCGGAAGGGTATTGTTCACGGTCACAATGATGTCATCTGTGGCGACACATCCTGTTGCAGTATTTGTCGCTGTAAGTGTATAGGTGGTGGTGGTGGTAGGTATCGCGAAAGGGTTGGAAAGAGTTGGGTTACTCAGGCCAGTTGAAGGAGTCCAAGAATACGTTATTCCTGCAACCGATGTCATTCCAATCGTTGCCCCTGTTGGGTTCGTAACACATGTGATGGAAAGATCAGTCCCTGCACTGGCTAAAGGCAAGCCCGTAACTACTGTAACAATGACTTGATCTGTAGCGGTACATCCACTCGCTGTATTCGTCGATGTTAAGGTATAAGTGGTGGTCACGGAAGGATTTGCCGTTGGATTTGCGATATTGCTGGCAGAAAGTGCTGTTGTTGGTGTCCACGCATAGGTAACACCTGGAACACTGGCTACGCCTATTGTCCCTCCATTGATAAATTGGGTACATGTCTTAGTGAAGTCAGGGCCGGCATTGGCCACAGGAACGGTGAGGTCAACGGTCACGGTAATTTGATCTGTTGCGGTGCACCCACTCGCTGTATTTGTTGCTGTGAGTGTATAGGTGTTCGTGCTTAATGGATTGGCGGTCGGATTGGAAATGGTGGTTGATGTCAAACTTGTCGCAGGACTCCAGGCGTAGGTTACGCCCGCAATTGATGCTACGCCAATTTGCAAACCTGTTGGATTCTGAGTACATGTCTTGGTGAAATCAGGACCAGCATTGGCAATAGGTACGGTCGTATTTACAGTTACTACAACTTGATCTGTAGCGGTACAGCCGCTGGCAGTATTTGTCGAGGTAAGGGTGTAGGTTGTGGTCGCGGTTGGCGTGGCGAGGGTACTTGAATTGCTTGAATTGGCAAGCCCTGTTGTTGGTGACCAGACGTAAGTTACACCTGCTACTGCGGCAACGCCAACTGTAAATCCAGCCGGATTTTGTGTACAAGTGATAATTCCATCAGGACCAGCGTTGGCAACGGGAACAGTGATGTTCACGGTCACAAGAACCTGATCTGTGGATGTACAACCACTGGCGGTATTTGTGGATGTCAGTGTGTAAGTCGTTGTTGTTGTAGGATTGGCGGTAGGGTTGGAGATGTTGGCTGCCGAGAGTCCTGTTGTTGGTGTCCAGGCATACGTTACGCCAGCAACAGCAGTCATGCCTATAGGCAATCCGGTCGGATTTTGTGTACATGTTTTCGTGAAATCAAGACCCGCATCAGCAAAGGGAATGCTTGTGTTTACGGTGACAACAACCTGATCTGTAGCGGTACAGCCATTTGCAGTGTTTGTTACAGTTACAGTATAGGTTGTGGTGATCGATGGATTGGCGGTCGGATTGGAAACCGTGGTGCTACTTAGTCCTGTTGCGGGTGACCAAGAATAGGTGTACCCAGCGGTAGTCGCGGTTCCTATGGCAAGTCCGTTGGGATTTTGGCTACATGTCTTTGTGAAATCAGCACCCGCATTGGCAGGTGGTGGATTGGTAATTACCGTAACAAGCACTTGGTCTGTGGTAACACAGCCTGTTGTAGCATTGGTTCCTGTTAAGGTATAGGTCGTGGTAGCTGTTGGATTGGCTGTTGGATTTGACACCGTAGCACTGCTCAAACCTGTAGTTGGTGTCCATGCGTAGTTGATGCCCGCTACAGCCGTCATTCCTATAGGCAATCCGCCAACATTTTGCGAACAGGTAATCGTAAAGTCTGCCCCTGCGTTTGTAATAGGGTTTGGATTGACAGTGACCATCACGATATTCGATGTGACTGGACAAGCAACACCACTCAATGTGCTTGTAATAATCACTTGATAGTATGTAGTCACAGTGAAGTTGGCAGGAGGGTCGTAACTCGCTGTTGTGGCACCTGCAATATTCGAAAACGGTCCGGCCGCAGATGACGAAGATTGCCATTGATAAGTGAGTGTTCCAGGAGCAGAAGGAGCTGTGGTGAAGGTAAACGGAGCTGGATTTCCTCCCGAACAAACGGCTTGATTGATTCCGATGATTCCCGGAGTAATGTTGTTGAGATTGACCGTTACCGTAAAGGGCGTACTTGGACATGTTGCCCCAGCGCTTGCAGTCACATTGTAAAGCACACTTTGCAAGGGAGTCGTTAATGTTGTTGACAGCGATCCTGTAATGCTTGTACCTGTTCCCGGTACTTCACCCGTGACATTCGGATTGGCAACTGGGGT
Source organism: uncultured Flavobacteriia bacterium (assembly GCA_903873915.1). Classification (GTDB taxonomy): domain Bacteria; phylum Bacteroidota; class Bacteroidia; order Flavobacteriales_D; family Crocinitomicaceae; genus M0103. The sequence continues at coordinate 29,001 of CAIQQH010000079.1, forward strand.
CCAAGTATACGCAGATCCTGCAGGCACGATGGTCGTTGGTGGCGCATTTACAGGAGTGACGTTGAAGGTAGCTCCGTTACAAATCGTTACTGTTTGATTGGGAATAACTATGGCGGGCACAACAGTTACTGCAAGGTTAAAAGGTGGTCCTTGACAGCCGCCGGCAGTTGGAGTGACGGTGTAGTTGACAACTTGGTTGACATTGGTTAAGTTGTTCAAGGTTCCCGTCATGGAGCTTCCTGTTCCGGAGGCCTCTCCCGTGACATTCGGGTTGTCTGTAAATACCCAGCTGTATGTTGTTCCATTTGGAACAATGGTAGTTGGTGGGTTATTCACAGGGGTAACGGTGAAAGATGATCCCGAACAGATGGTGGCAGTTTGTGCTGGTACGATTGGTAATGGTAGAACAGTGATTGTTTTGGTTAGGATATCTGAACCACAGTCGATGTTAGAGGCCTCGACGCCTACTGTGTATGTTCCTGGAGTGGAGAACAAGACAGTCATGGATGAACTCCCATTGACCACCGGGAAATTACCAAGATTTCCTAATGTGCCACTGGTAACAGAATAACCAGACCCAGAGGTATTTGAAGAGTTATTTATATACCAACCAAAATCATAGACGTTCGAACAATTTCCGTTTGCCACTGAAAATCCCCCGTTGGAGGAATTGGTAAAATTAATTGACTGATTTTGACAAATGGTAAGGTTGGGTGTTTGTGTAAAGTTTGCCGTTGGAAGAGAGCTCACAAAAAATGGTCCTTGCGAGTTGGTGGTTGAGGAGTTGGGGCAAAGATTTGTTGCTGTAACTGTAATATTATACGGAACTGCAATTCCACTCCCGGTGCACGATGCAGCATAGGAGTGTTGCACAACATTCGGATAAGTAGGCAAATTCGGATAAGTAAATACGGTAGGGGGAGAGTTATCTCCCCAGTTAATGGAGTATGTATTTCCTGGAAATTGACTGTTGAAGCAGAGCTGGTAATTAAAAGGAATACAGGCTGTTAGTGCTGAGTTTGCACAAAAGTCAATGAGCCCACCACCCCAACTCATGATATAATAACTACTGTAAGTACAGCCATTTGGAAAGGTTACCGCATAAATCAAGTTATAACTTCCTTGGCCGGATGCCCCCGACCCTGAGTAGTGACCTAAATTGTTGCTCCCCGAAAAAGTTTGACCTGTAAAGCTCGACGTATTCGCAGCGCTAGTAGGGAAGGGCCCGTTGAATACTGTAGATGATGAGGTTCCACCATTTGCTATTGTACCATTTCCCCCCCAATAAATTTGTGCTGTTGTGCCCGCTGGATATTGATTGGTGTTCAACAAGGATATTGCCGGACCCATATTCTGGTTCAAACAGCCGCATCCATTTCCTGACGACGTTTGAAATACGGTAACCCCATTGGAAGTGTAGGTTTGTGTACAAAGATTTCCCGGGCCAATGGTTGGTATAATCGGTGGAGGACCTGAAACAATTACAGTAACTGTTGCAGGTTGAAAGATAATGCCATTGTCTGTAATATTTAATGTAACCGTGTAGGTTCCAGGGGTGTTGTATGTTATCGCATGTGGACCAGCGATAGTACTCGTTTGTCCATTTCCAAATGACCAAGCAAAGGTGGTTGGGCCAGCAAGTGTTGTATTGTTTTGCGTTATGTTCGTAAACAATAGTGTTGATCCTTGGCAGACACTCACCACTCCATTTACCGCAGCGGGAGTTGTTGTGAACGATGCAGTTTGCCCAAAGCCAAAAGAACCAATGAATAGAAAGACGATGCTTAGCCAAGCAAATCGAAGGGAATATTTTTGTAAAACGATCATCTATGGGCAATTTCTGCAGTGAAACCATTCAACAATTTCAACATCTCTATATAGAGCTGCTGTAACTGTTTAATCTAGCTAAACCAATTGTTTTCAATGCGCCAATTTAATCCCAATCTTTGTAAAAAACAATTATGTTCACCATGAAACTTTCAACGATAATTTATTCATAAGTGAGCATTAAGTACTTATGAAGCAATTTTGTGTATATTCGTCTTTAACATTATCACTGCTGAATGGCTAAAAAAACGCTACTATTAATTCTGTTTATCCCACTTTTTCAAGTTGCTAATGCCCAGGGATTTCAGGTGAATTTTCAAGGACAAAAACAACAAGGAATGGGCTGTGCCGGCTCGGCAAATTACACGGATGGATCAAGCCTTTTTTATAATCCAGGGGCTGTGGCCTTCTCCAATGAAAATTCTGTGAATGTTGCATCTACACCTGTTTTTGCAAATGTTTTATATGTGGATTCCGCAACTGGAGCAGGGTACAGAACAAATTCTCCCGTAGGAACACCCTTTTCGGCGTATGGGCTATTTCAATTGAAAAAAGATGCTGCTTTAAAATTCGGTCTTGCTGTGTATACACCCTTCGGCAGTACGGTGCAATATGAGGACAACTGGATTGGGCGTTTTGCGCTGACTCGCCTAAAGTTAATGGCGATTTTTATTCAACCAACCTTCTCATATCGGTTTACAGAAAAACTAGGTATGGGCGCAGGCTTTGTCTTTAGTACAGGTGAAGTAAACCTTCAAAAAGATATTCCCGTTCAAGATTCTCTTGGGAACTTTGCACATGCAGAACTCTCGGGAAAAGCAATGGGATTTGGCTACAATATCGGCATTTCTTACAAAGCTACGGACGCACTGACGCTTGGATTAACTTACCGATCCCAAGTGAATATGGCCGTAAATACAGGACAAGCAACGTTCACGGTGCCTTCATCGCTAACAGCAAGTTTTCCAAATGGAACCTTTTCATCATCTCTGCCACTTCCTGCCGTTGCTACTTTTGCCGTTGCTTATACATTTAGTAAAAAATGGAAGGCAGTCCTCGATGTAAATTATGTGGGATGGAAGGCATATGACACCTTAGCCTTTGATTATGCAAACAATACAGCTTCTCTAATTGACACAAAGTCGGCTCGGATGTACAAGAATATCATGGCTTTCCGCGGTGGGGTCGAACATAAAATTATGGACAACCTCGATGTGCGCCTCGGAGGTGGTTATGGTTTCTCCCCAGTTCAAAACGGATACGTGACTCCAGAAACGCCAGATAAAAATCGTGCTTACTTCACTGCAGGATTGAGTTATCGGATTGGCGCTCATTTTTCCTTCGACGCATCGGTGTACTACACTCAGATCAAGCGTACTGATAAAAATCTAGAAACTAACCTCAATGGAACGTTCACGACAAAGGCGATCGCTCCAGGATTCTCATTCATTTACACATGGTAAACTATAAACTTTTTACGCTTGCCGCGGTCTCTCTACTCCTCGGATTGGGAGCTTGCAAGCCGTCTTATGAGAGTCCTGAGTTTTCAAAGGGCGAGATCGATCCGACACGTTTCGTGATGATTGGGGGAATTCATACTTCAGGATACATGGATGACGCCTTGTACCGCGAAGGTCAAGAGAATTCCTTGCCGGCTCTCATCGCTCAACAATTGTCCCTCGTGGGTGGCGGAGCTTTTTATCAACCGCTCGTGGCCGAAGGATCTGTTGGCATAAGTTTCTCAGGACTGTCCAAAATGATGTTGGGGTATAAAACGGATTGCAAAGGGGAAACGTCCCTTTCACCAGTGCGTGTTGCAGGAAACGGAGATGCAAGCATTTGGAATGACAACACCTACAATCCATCGGCACTGTTTGGAAACTATGGTGTTCCTGGTTTGCTCATGGCCTATGTTTCCAGTCCAGCTTATTCAAACCAGAACAACTATTACAAGCGTATGGCATCGTCTTCAACGGGAAGTGTCTTGGATGATGCACTTGCGACAAACCTAACATTTTTCTCTCTTTTCTTAGGGGTGGATGAGGTACTCAAGTATGCAAAGTCCGGGGCAAAAGACTCCACACTTTTGACGGCGCAAGAATTTGAGGTGTTGTATGCTCCTATTGTCAGTCAAATGATAGCGAATGGAGCGAAAGGTATTCTTGCTACCATTCCGGATGTGTCAAAAATGCCCTACTTCACGACGATTCCTTACAACGGATTAACCTTGGACGCACCAAATGCCACGACCTTGAATAGCGTGTACAATGCTTTAGGGTTTTCTTTTCAGGTGGGCGCAAATCCATTTATGATGATTGATCCCAACGCCAATAGCTTTGCTGTACGTCAAATGCTGCCAGGCGAGTGCTTGCTTTTGAGCGTCCCTTTGGATTCTGTGAAATGCAATCAAATGGGGGTTTTGTTTCCTTTACGCAATGAGTTTGTCTTGACAAACCCAGAGCTTGAGTTCATGAGAACACGCATTCAAGAATACAACACGGTGATCCGTTCGCTGGCAACACAACACAATCTTGCTGTGGTGGATGTGGACGCATTTGTCTCCAATTTATCCGATGGATTTGTGTACAACGGCGTGTCGATGTCCGCAAAATTTGTCTCTGGAGGAGCATATTCCCTCGATGGTGTACAATTCAATCCTCGCGGAAATGCACTCTTAGCCAACAAGTTTATCCAAGCAATCAACAAGCAATACCATGCGCGAATTCCTGAGCTTAATGCTGGGGCATATAACGCAATTTTATTCCCATAATTTAAATCAAACGTTTATGAAAATTGTTACTTTTTTACTGGGCTGCCTCACAGCCACAACACTTTTGGCACAGCCCTGCGCAACAGGCCGTTATGCAACGGATGTGTATCCGAACGTGACGACAACTAGCGACATCACCTTTGGACAGAACAACTCTTGGAGTGGTGCGGCGACAACCTTAAAATTGGATTTTTATTCACCAACAGGTGACACAGCGCAAGCCCGGCCCTTGATCATTTGGGTACACGGAGGAAGCTTTATCGGTGGATCGAAAACGGACATTGATGTAGCGACTTTCTCTCAACGCTTTGCGAAGAAAGGATATGCCTGTGCAAGCATCGATTACCGTGTGGGCTTTTTTCCTTTTGATTCGGCAAATGCAGTGAAAGCTGTGGTGCGTGCGGTGCAAGATTTGAAAAGTGCCATTCGCTACTTCTACAAGGATGCCGCAACGGCAAACATGTACAAGATCGACACAAACCACATCTTTATCGGAGGTAGTTCTGCGGGGGCAATTACAGCCTTGCATGTCGCCTATTTGAATGATGCATGTGAAATCAGCGACTATCTGAATGGTGCTGCGATTCAAGGACTGGGTGGCTTGGAAGGAACATCTGGAAACCCTGGATATTCTACGAAAGTACACGCAGTGATTAGCGGTTGCGGTGCCTTGGCACGTTACAGCTGGCTTGAGGCGGGTGACATTCCATTGTGCTCCGTGCATGGAACGAATGATGGTACTGTTTTGTACAACCGCGGTGTCGTAAACCCAGGAGTTCCATTGATGTATTTGGACGGTAGCCGCATGTTGCACGAACGTGCTTGTGCAGTTGGAGTTGAGAATCAGTTTTATACCTTCCCGAATGCGCCGCACGTGCCTTATGCCGGTACTTCAGCAGCAGCGATTGCGTACATGGATACAACAGTAAACTTTGTGCGTGACTTCTTAGTGAAGCAACTGGGCTGCACTGATGCACCACTTCAACCAGAAAATGCACGTCAGCAGGCCGTGAACTTGTATGCCATAAACTACTGCGACGGTTCTCCAGTAAATGAAGTGTGCACAACATCAGGAGTAGACGCCTTGGCAGTGGAACAATTGAGCATCTATCCAAACCCATCAAGCGAGTCGATGACGATTTCTTGGGAAGGCAACGAGTCAATGAAAATTGAGTTGTTCGATTTCTCAGGGCGTCGCTTGAATCAAATGAATGTCAATGGAACGCAATGTCAATTGTCACGAAATGGTGTGAATAACGGAACCTATTTGTTGATTTTCACCACAGCAAGGGGTGAGCAATTCAGCCGAACGATTTTGTTCAACTAAGCTGAACCTAAAGAAATTAAAAAACCCTCGCCAAATCTGGTGAGGGTTTTTTGTTGGAATGAATTCTTAATTCTTTACTTCGAGAATGCTAGCGCACCTCACGTGTCCGCTGCGGCGGAGCCAACAAAATGTTAATGCCCTAAATTCTTCATTTTTAATTCTTCATTTTCAATTCGCTTAGCAGAACTCCGCATACGCCTCAGTCAAGTTTTCAGCAATCATTTGAGCTGAACCTCCTTCGATGTGGTGTCGCTCAAGGAAATGAACCAACTTTCCGTCTTTGAACAAAGCAATAGATGGAGAGGATGGAGGGTAAGGCAAGAAATACTTGCGTGCTTGGTTTGTTGCCTCCGAGTCAACGCCAGCAAAAACTGTAGCCATGCCAGAAGGATGAACAGTGTTTTGAAGGGACAATTTTACCCCAGGACGCATGTTTCCCGCTGCACATCCGCAAACAGAATTCACAACAACTAAAAGCGTTCCTTGTGAGTTTTGAATGGTTTGATCAACTTCTTCTGCGGTTGTTAATTGTGTGAATCCAACATTCGTTAGATCATCTTTCATTGGTTTTACAAGTTCCGGTGGATACATGTCTATGGAAATTTATGTGAGTAAATAATGGGCTGTGAATTTCGATGTAAGTATCGAAGGTTTATGCTTTAATGTACGGCACAAAATTACGCAGTTTTTGCATCATTAAAAAGCGAAGTCCATTAAATTAAAAAAAGGATGTTGTGTCGTATGTCGCCTCACAGAACGAACAAGATTAAACAGAGTAATTGTTTATCCTAGCCCCTGGTTTTAACCTGGGGTTTTCGAGTTTCAATCCGGGGTATAATGAGAGCAATTGAAGAAATGAATCAACCAAAGCAATGGTTTGCCCTTGGGAAATTTTGGAATTGACTTGGCCATGATCGAATAAAAGTGAAAAAGGGAATGCTCGTTTGCATCCCCTTTTCCGTTCAGACCGACATATTTACGAATGTAACTTATGTCAGATATACTCTTTAAGAAATTAGCAATTTGAACAATTGCCTTTTCTTTTTTCAATCTTATTTTTCAAACATAAAAAATATTTTCTTAACGTACAAAAAACAGCTTCAAAAATTCACTTCCGATTACCAAATTAATCATATACCAAACTGAATGATTTATAAAATATGCTTAAATCGAAATAATTACTTCATTCACGGGGAATGAAGTTTTTTAGAAAATCCTCGATTGTAATGGTTTTTTTGGGCTGTAGCAGTGAATTTTCTAGTGTTAATCGGCTATATCAACTGTCCCGCCGCCTCGTTCAAGCTGATAGAATCCAAAGGGGGCTTTTTCAATAGTGAAGATGTGCTAATGCTTCGTTTTTTTGGAAGTTCTGTGCAAACAAAAAAAGCAATAGAGAATTAGACGCAATTATCATCGCTTCATCCTGGATGAGTTTTAATAAATTTATTAAAAAAACAATCTTACTTATAGTGCAAAAGAAAATAACTAAATTACTTTTGTTTTCCTTTGACAAATTCAAGACGAAAAGCGTAGTTTTGAAAATTACAAACCTAACTGCAAAATGAATTGGTATTTGCTTGAAAGCATCTTTTTTTTAATTGTATCCAGTTTTGGGCTGCTTACAATCGGCTTGTTGTTTTTTTCAATCCGATCCAATAAATACGTAAATATTTACCTGATTTTGGCTCTAATCATAGGTATGTGTCGTGCGGTGCTTTACGGAACGTATAACCTTAATATTCAGAACGTAGCCAATGATATTCCAGTCCCATTTAAAGGAATTCTTCTCTTTACGTTTGTTTTGTTTTACCTCTACTTTAAAACGTTGGCAAGCGACGCTGGCAAGTTCAACCCAAGACATTTGTTTCATTTTATTGCTCCTTTAGGAATCTTTGTCTATTACTTGCTTTTGAATGTCTTCAACATCCACCGTGAATCATACTTCCTCGCGATTAATTTTGTCTTGACATCTGGGTTTATCGTGTTGTATTTGTTTTGGACGTTTAGGCTTGTTGGTACACAAATCTGGAACAATCCTCAGAAAGTGCACGATGAGCACTACCGGACCATACGCAATTGGAGTGTCTTTTTGTTTGTCGTATTCTTCGCCGGTACCTTGAGAATACTTGTCATCAATGCGATGAGTTTCTCGAAAGGAGAAATGC
>CAIQQH010000080.1 GCA_903873915.1 uncultured Flavobacteriia bacterium
AATCTAAAAGTTGCATTTATTACTTGAATTCACTAATCAATTGAATTCAATTCATAAATTTTATTATGAGATTTTGAATTCACTATCTTTAAAATACGCTAACGATAGCATTTTGAATTTTTATCAGCATGGAATATCTGAATTTTGGGACCACGACAAGGGGATTTATGAAAACAAAACAAAACAAAATTTAATTGAATATGGGATTTGTCTAAATAACTCTGGCCAATTACCTTTTAAAACAAAACATCTAGCATACGCTGAAGTAAAATTATTCCCAAGATATCAAACTCGCTCAGCATTGAATATAAAAAGCATTGATGGTATATATGGTATTAATCAATTTTTTATGGATCATGACCTGACATCAGGTTTTGTTCATCCTTACACAGCTAATTTCTTTGAAAAGCTTCCAGATAATGGATACGTTCTAGTATTTGATAGAAGCTTGTATAGAATTAACCAGGGACGAATTTACTACAAGATAAAATCTGATTTGTCCCAACCTTCAGATGTCCTAGGACAAAATATTGCATTTTGTCGTCAATGGAAACTTTCTGAAATAGATTTAAATGGTTACTATATAATGATGAAAAAATCAAAGTACAGTTCAAATAGCTGCTGTCCGCAGCTAAAAAAAGAATCCTCAAATCCCTATTACCCTGAAATTCCTATTTGGAGTTCCTATAATCAAGAAGGATATGTAGATTATAGGCGTTTAAATTCACTAACCGATTATGACGGCGGAACCGTTGTAATAATTTGGACATATAATAATCAGACATTATTTACTGATATTCATGGTTCTATATTTGAAATAATTGAAGAGGCAAAAAGAATTAAAGCCATTTATAAAGTTGATCCCACGATTGGCATTTACGATGCAGGTCCCTTTGCAAGAAAATTCAAATCAACTGAAACTGGTATTGTTGATTTTAATCATGTAAACATATTGACAGGTACTTCTGAATATGTCGGCGCAGGTTATGGATATCTTAGATAGTCAAGTGACACTTAAAAGTAATGACATTAAACAACAAAAATGCATAACAGTTTGCAAGAGCCATCCCGAATCATTCCTCTAGGGACATCGCCTGCACTTAAACCCATGAACAAACATATCAATCATCATTTAAGAAATAAGCAAGTCAATCACCCAACCCATGACAAAATTCCTATTTACCCTAAGCCTCATTTTCACACTTATTTCCTGCGGACAATCAACGGAAAAGAAAGAAAAAGAAGAAGCGAAAATCCAACGAATTGAAGGCTGGGAATTGTTGAAACAAGAGGGATACTCCATCCAATATCCGAAAGATTGGGAATTAAGTCAAAGTGGACAAATGGGAACGAAGTTCATTTTGTTCTCCACATTGGAAGATCAGGAAGACCAGTTTCGTGAAAACGTGAATTTGATTTCACAAGATTTGGGAAGCAATACTGTAGACTTGGATCAGTATACTGAGATTTCGGAAAAGCAAATCATAACAATGATGAACAATTCCAAGGTGTATGAAAGTAAGCGCATCAAAAATTCAGGTGGTGAATATCAGAAACTTATTTATGCTGCTGATCAAGGAACCTTCCGTTTAAAATTTGAACAACTCTATTGGATTGAAAATGACTTAGCCTATGTCTTGACCCTTACCTGTGAAGAAAGCAAGTTTTCAAGTTTCAAGGAAGTTGGCGAGAAAATTCTGAATTCGTTTTCGTTGGGCTTATAGTTCGGGAAACCGATAGACAAATCTACTTTTGCAACGAATAATCCCTCTAATCGATGCAAAATGTGCAACGAATAGGATTCCTTTCTATACGCATTCACCGATTATTCATTCACTTAATTGAGCGAACTCGGCTCTCATCTCCTCGGCATTTTTGCTTATTTTCGTTCCATGATTCGAACTTTTCTATTTGCCATCTTTAGCTGCTGTTTTCTTTTCGCCTCGCATTCCCAATGGACGGAAAATCAAAGTCCAAGTTATCCGGAGCTGATGACATACCTGGAAAAATTGGATGCAGAGCACAAAGAGATTGAACTCTATGCCATGGGACCTTCAGACTATGGATTGCCGATTTATCTGTGTGTCATAAACGGTGCGCAAGATTCCACCAAAACCATGGCAAAAGCGCGCAAGGAAACGACGATTCTCATTAACAATGCCATACATGCTGGCGAACCGGATGGCATCAATGCCTGCCTCATTTGGTTGGACAACTGGATCAAAGGAGGAAAGAAAACGAAGAATTTGCCGGTCATCGCTTTTATTCCAGCCTACAATGTCGGTGGGATGATGCACCGTGGAACGAGCTCGCGCGCCAATCAGAATGGTCCCGAAGAGTATGGTTTTCGAGGCAATGCCCAAAACCTGGATCTGAACCGTGACTTCATCAAAATGGATTCGCGCAATGCCTTCACTTTTGCTAAGATTTACCACGCACTGAATCCAGATGTGTTCATCGATACACACGTGTCGAATGGCGCCGATTACCAATATACGCTGACCTACATTGCATCGATGCGTGAGCGAATGGCACCGGGACTTGGTACTTTGCTATATGATTTTATGATTCCAGCGCTGACAAGTAAACTCAAGGACAAAAAATGGGATCTTTTTCCTTACGTGGAGTTGGTGGGTGAAACGCCAGAGAAAGGAATTCATGCCTTCAATGATTTGCCTCGTTATGCCATGGGTTATGCGGCTTTGTTCGATGCCTTGAGCTTCACGATTGAAACGCACATGCTCAAGCCTTTTCCAGAACGGGTAAAAGCGACGCACGACATGATTGATGAGGTGATCCAATGGACAGATAAAAATCGGATGAGCATTGAAAATGAAAGAAGTCAAGCGGCCAACTATTGGCGCGAACAAACGCACTTCAGGTTTAATTATGAATTGTCTGAAAAAAAGGATTCCATTCGTTTTAAGGGCTTCGAACACAGTTTCCCGCTTAGTGAAATAACGGGTCTTCCGCGCTTAAAATACCACCAAGACAGACCATACGAGAAAGTCATTCCTCACTTTAAAACCTACCAAGCCAAGGATTCGGTATTTGTTCCGAAGGCATTTATTGTGGGCGCACAATGCCGCGACATCATCGAACGATTGGGAGCAAACGGCATTCAATTCGAAACACTTCAAAAGGATTCCTTGATTCAACTTGGACAAGAACGTGTCGTGGATTTCAAAACCATCTCCCGTCCCTATGAAGGACATTTTTACCATTCAGAGGTAAAGACCGAAGTGGAAAAGGCAGTGGTTCAATTCAAGGCAGGGGATGTCGTGGTCCGTTTGGATCAGCCGGGACGAAATTTCATCCTTTCAACGCTCACACCGCAGGCAGAGGACAGCTATTTCCGCTGGAACTTTATGGACAGCTACCTGCAGCAGAAGGAGTATTTTTCGGCCTACGTATTTGAAGACCGCGCCCTGGAGATTTTAGCCGCTAATCCTTGGTTGAAGGAAGAACTTGAAACATTGAAAGCGACCAGCAAGGAGTTTCGGGAATCCCAGAATGACCAATTGTATTTTATCTACAAAAACAGCCCCTACTTCGAAGATCATTTAAATGTCCTTCCTGTTTTTATTCTGCCTAATTTTCAGTAATATAGAGTTATGGAAAATGTAGCAAGAGCAATCGCCTATTTGGCTTATGCCGTGGCAAGTGCCGATCATCATGTAGACGAGATTGAACGCAAAGCGATTCATTCCCTTATCGATGAACATTGGCAACTACTCGCTGATGCCGAAGATCCATTTGGTGCTCGAACATTGGACTTCGTCGACAAGATGATTCCGGCTCTTGAAGCAAACAACATGTCATCGGATGAAGCCTTCTCGCATTTTAAAGAAATGTTCGAAGCAAAGAAAGAGCTGTTTTCTACTGAATTGAAAACGTTTATTATCCAGCTATGCATCCGCACCGGGGCAGCTTTCAATCAAATGAATAAATCGGAATTGGTATTGATTTCTCGGGTTGAGCTATTGCTGCACGGATAATCCATTTTTCTTCGTGTAGTTCGATTCAAATACATTGCGAAGGAGGAAATGAATTCGTATTTTTGAATTCAAACTATTGCTATGAAGAAATTTCTCGTGTTCAGTGGATTCATTCTATCGTCTTTCGGAACATTTGCTCAAGATACCACTTGGGTTCAAACATTTACCTTCGATTCAATCACTTCGCGTAGATCAAACTTTGTGTTCCCTCAGGAACTGAACGACATGCGCTTCGAGAAAGTATTGATGTACTACAAATTGAAGTGTAGCCCATTGACTTCTTGGGATCAATACAACTGTGGAGAATGGGATTATTTGACGTACACACGCGTTTTCGATCACACAGGAAATTTTGATTCCGTACGTGTAGATGGCAGCCGTTTTCTATCAGATTGGACTTCACCAACTACAATCAACTACGCACCAGTGCCATATCTTTATTCGGATTCGTATGCACGCGCTGAGCACAATCGCTCGGGTGGAACTTTGACGCCATATGATGTTAGCTCTGGTTCTTCAGGTGCTGTTCATCCTTTCCCATTTAATGTGGCGAAAAATGGTGGCCGTTACCAGATGATGTTGACCGCAGCAGAATTGGCGGCAGCGGGAATTACAGCAGGAGACATTCAATCACTGTATTTGTACCTCAATGATGTCAGTGTCAATGGGGAGATGAAATATCCGATGATTTCCTTGAAATCGACAAGCGATGCTACCTTGACTGGTTTTCATACGAATGGATTCACCCCTGTTTACAACGCGTCACGATGGAGTGGAGGTAGCCAGTCAGAATTGGTGCTTGGTCAAAATGAATTGATGTTCTATCAGTCATTTGCGTGGAATGGAACAGACAATTTGATCGTAGAGTTTTATTTTGATAATTCCATGGATGCCATGAATTCCCTTGGATTCGAAGCCGAGGCGGCGAACCAAAATGCCGTATACTACAATTCCATGAATGGATGCATCGAATTCTCTGGCTCGAATTATTCGATGTTGGAGCTGTCCGATTTCGATTTGGGTTCGGAAATGACCATTACATTTTGGGCAAAGGGCACCGGTTCAGCGGGAACGAACACATCGATTCTTGAAGCGTATGACATGAATGGAGATCGCACAATCAATATTCACATGCCTTGGAGCGACAACAACATGTATTTCGATGCGGGAGCTGGTTCAGGATATGATCGCATCAACAAAACCATGACTGCGGACGAAATTGACAACACTTGGAACCACTGGGCGTTTGTGAAGAAGCAATCTACTGGGGAAATGTTCGTCTATAAAAATGGAGTGCTTTGGCATTCAGGAATCAATAAAAATATGGCCCTAGGCTACATCAGCCGATTCATCCTCGGATCGAACATGAACCAACAGTACTTGTGGAAAGGCAAGCTGGATGAATTCCAACTCTACAATGCGGCCTTATCTCAAAATACGATTCAAACGTACATGACGGAGCAACCCAATGCGGCGCACCCGAACTGGAGCAATTTATTGGTGTACTACGATTTCGACGATACACAATGGGCGCAAGATAAGTCATCCACTGACTGGAAATTGATGCCGTCTGAAACAGGAATGTTCCGCTTCGATGAATACCCATTGGTCGGAGTGAAACAAGATGTGAATCGTCCGCGTTTAGCGCTTGGACAAGGAACTGTAAGTGGGGCCGATGTGGTAAGCTATCACCCTGAATTGAAATTGAAAGAACCACAGGTCATCTTTGAACAACAGCCTGCGGCAAATCATTTTGTAATCGTCAATTCATACCTTGGACTTCCGCAAGGAACCACAGTTGTGTTTAATGAAAATGGAGATACTGTGTCACAAGTGGCTACAACAGCAACTAACTTATTGACCAACGATCAAATCACCTATTACCGTGAACCATACGAAATCATCAAAGACATTGAAATCGCTCGTTACATTACACCTTATGGAATTAATTTCGATCTTGGTCCACAGGGGTTTGCATGGATTTATGATGTGACCGACTACCAACATTTGTTGCGCGATACAGTAGATTTAGCAGCGCACAATACGCAAGAATTGCTCGACTTACGTTTTGCCTTTATTCAAGGAATTCCGCCTCGCGACGTGCAAACTCGTGAGCCAATTTGGGGAGATTTCCGAAATTATAATTTTGCGAATCTCGCCAACGATGTTTCTTTGCAGTCGAAGAACGTTTACTTGTCAGACTCATCGGACATGTTCAAAATCAAAACACGTCTTTCTGGTCACGGTCAAGTGGGCGATGGTGCTTGTTGTGAGTGGGTGCCAAACGATCACCAAATAAAAGTGAATGGGTCACCAACGTTTAACTGGAACATCTGGCAAACAACCGAGTGCGGTGACAATCCAAATACATCTCAAGGAGGAACATGGCCGTATGCCCGTGAGGGTTGGTGTCCGGGTGACATGGTGCGTGAGCACGAATTTGAATTGACACCTTATGTTACTCCGGGTGATTCGGTAGCCATTGATTACAGCGTCAACCAAGTGCCAACAAATGATCCCGGTCAAGCAGGGGGGAATTACATCATGGCTTTTGACTTGATTTCATATACAGCACCGAACTTCCAAAACGATGCAGCCATCATCGATATCTTGAATCCGAACAACTACGAATACTACCGCAAGTACAACCCAACATGTTCGAATCCTCGTGTGATTTTGCAGAATACAGGTGAGCAAGCCTTGACGAAATGTACCATCCGTTGTTGGATCACTTATGGAGACTGGATTGAATACGAATGGACGGGGAACCTAGGGTTCCTTGAAAAGGAAATCGTTGAAATTCCTGTTCCAGACATTTCATGGTGGACAGATCTCGAAGGGAATTTGACCTTCTCCGCTCAAGTGTACAATGTTGAAGGCGATCCGGGATTGGATGAATACAGCAACAACAACTTCAAGCAAACGAAATTCAAAGCACCTGAATTGATTGATGGACCATTTTTCGTTTGGTTTACAACCAACAACAAAGCGAGCGAGAATAAATACAAGCTGATCGATGCCAGCGGAACAGTTTTGTTTGAACGCTCAGGAATGGCCAACACTACTCAATACAAAGACACCTTCGATCTAGCTCCTGGCTGCTACAGCATTATCCTTGAGGACACCGATCACGATGGGATTGCGTTCTGGGCATCTGCGCAGTATGAAGGAGAATCTTCAGGGCAATTCCGCTTAAGAAAAGTTGGAGGATCGTACATCGAATTCTTTCCAGGAGACTTCGGGCATTACCACAGGTATAATTTCTCTGTTGGCTTTACCCTTGGGACCGAAGAAGCAGAACTTACACATGAGGTCGCGGTATTCCCGAATCCTACCACGGGTGAATGTACCATAGAGGTGAGTGGATTTGTCAATGGGAAGGCCGATTTAACCATTTATGACCTTACAGGACGTTTGGTGCATAGCGAGTCCATGTTGGCAACAAGTAACTTCGCGGAATCGCAAGTAGATATGTCTGCCTACCCATCGGGAAGATACATTGTAAAAATCGTTACAAATGATCAAGTATATACCAGTGCCTTGGTAAAACAATAATAGAATCCATTTAAATGGAATAAAAAGGAGGCTGCAGAAATGTAGCCTTTTTTGTTTTCATTGGACAAAGCCGCTTGATAATCCTTAAATTTGGACCTTAAAATACAGGCAATGGCATTTGATATCGCAGTAATTGGTGGAGGCATCGTTGGAGCAGCCACATTTTATAAGCTCCAAAAGAAAAATCCAAACTTGAAAATCATATTGATTGAGAAGATGGATAAGTTAGCCGATCATCAAACAGGACACAATTCTGGGGTTATCCATTCCGGGTTGTATTACAAGCCAGGATCGCTTAAAGCGAGAAACTGCATTCAAGGCCGTCATGAATTGGTGGCCTTCGCCAAAGAATATGGAATCGCGCACGATGTGTGCGGGAAAGTAGTTGTCGCCACCAATGAAAAAGAACTTCCAAATTTGGAAAAAGTTTTTAAAACGGGGTTGGAGAATGAAATTGAAGGGATTCAAAAGATTACTGCCGCTGAAGTAAAAGACATCGAACCATACGTTGAAAGTATCGGTGGAATCTGGGTTCCGTGCACGGGAATTATTGATTTTAGAGGCGCGACAGAGAAGATGGCTGAACTCGCCTTGGCCATCAATTCAGCAAGTGAAATGCACCTCGGTCATGAAGTACTTAGCATCGAAAAAGGCGAAGAAACATCGAAGATCATGACCAATAAAGGCTCATTTGAAGCGAAATACCTTGTTTTCTGTGCAGGATTGCAAGCCGATCGATTGGCGAAAAAGGATGGGGTAAACTTGAAAGAAAAAGTGGTGGGATTCCGAGGAGATTATTACGAACTCACCGAAGAGGCCAAGCATAAAGTGAAAAATCTGATTTATCCTGTGCCTGATCCAGACTTCCCCTTTTTAGGTGTTCATTTTACCAGAATGACAGATGGAGAAATTGAATGTGGCCCGAACGCCGTATTTACGTTTAAACGAGAGGGCTACGGAAAGACGGACTTCTCCATGCGCGATACGGTAGATGCCTTGACCTATGGCGGTACTTGGAAGTTATTCTTCAACAACATGTCCTTCGGAATCAACGAATACCGCAGAGCATTTTCAAAGCGATTGTTCTTGAAAACACTTCAACGCATGATTCCTTCACTCACGATGGAAGATATTCACCCCGGAAGATCCGGAGTTAGAGCGCTATTGTTGGCCCAAGATGGAGATACCCGTGATGATTTCAGAATCGAGTACCATGGACGTTCGATCCATGTCTTGAACGCTCCTTCACCTGCTGCTACAGCATCCTTAGCTATTGGAGGATATATCGCAGACGAAGCAGAAAAGCATTTCGGTTTAAAATAAAACGTGAACAACTCAAACATAATTCAATTCATTGGTTTCATCTTGGTGCTTTCATCATGTCAACTGCAAGAAAAAATGAAATGTGAAGTAACCTCGATTGTTGAGTTGACGGAGGTTCCCTCCGCATCTGGCATTGAACATGTTGGAGATGAGTATTTTGTTGTAGGTGACAATTCATCTTGGCTATATGTGCTCGATCGTTCCTTTAACATGTCATCAAAATTTTCATTAGGCACCTATGCGGCGAATGATAGAGGGGTGATCACAAAATCGAAGAAGCATGATTTTGAGGCCATGACTGAAATCAATTGGAATGGCGAGGATTACCTCTTTATTTTTGGATCTGGTTCGAAACAGCCATATCGCTTTGAAGGAAAACTTATTGATGTTTCTAAGAGGACAGTCGTTCGCACTTTTTCACTTCAAACATTCTATGAGAGCATTCGAAAAGATGCAAAGCTAGATGTGGAAGAGTTAAATATCGAAGCAGCTGCTACTTTAGACGGAAAGCTTTATTTGTTCAATCGAGGAAAGAATAAACTCATTGTTGCGGATGTAGATGATTTCATCGTATTTATTTCAGGTGATTCTAAATCACTAAAGTTGAAATCGTATTCCATTGATTTACCTAAAATGAAAGAAGTAAAATCGGGTTTCTCTGGCGCAGTGGGTGACGATCGAAACGAATGCATCTTGTTCACTGCATCGGTTGAAAACACAGAAGATTGGGTGAAAGATGGAGAGATTCTCGGAAGTTTCATTGGGGTGATTGATGTGCAAAATTTACAGCAGCACTATCGTCCTGCCACTGTTCAAATAAAAGCAGCGAATGGTAGGGTTGCCTTCAAAGCCGAATCTATTTCAATTATTGAAGCAGAAAACCATAGGTACAAATGCGCTGTTGTCACAGACAACGATGGATTGAATTCAGAGTTGCTCGAGATCAACTTAAGACTTCATGAGTAATGCGCAAATTATGTTAATGAAATCATATCGATGATGAGTTTTGCATGCAGTTCATTATATTTGCACCGATGTTAAAATTTAAATTAGATCGATTTTTTATGTTCATGGCGACCATTGCCATGGCACTCAATCTATTTGGTCATTCACTCGTCATCCCATCCATTCAATTAAAATCAAGCTCCACCGAAACCACAATCAAGGAGATTAAAAATCATAATTTACTCGACCAATCAAGATTTGAGGAAATTGATTTAACTGAAACCGAAGAAGATCATAGGGAGGAGTCATCAGGGCCTTTTGATCTTAATTTTGAATTGACTGAAGTTTTTAAAATTTTCTATTGCAGTTTAATACATCCCAATCTTGCTTCATCGTCTCCTTTTCTGAAACCACTGCATTTTAAGGAGGTTCCACTATTTCTATTATTACAGAATATTCGCGTGTAGAAAAATCTACAAAGTCCTTGACTTTAGAGAACGAATATTTATTGTAAAAAAATCATTATGAAAAATTCACATGCATCCTTTAATAAGGATCATGCGCTTCATCAGCTTAAACATTATCTTCCTACGCAAGCACCTTTGAAGGATTTTATCCATCACAATACTTTGCATGCTTTTCAGGATAGGTTTTTTCATACTGGATTGGCAGAGGCAGCTCAAATCTTTGGCTACAAGGTTTACTTGTCGTTGGAAGAATATCAAGCGTTGCACACATCTGGAAAGATAAGCGATGAGGTGCTGGAAAAAATTCTTGAAACACAGGAAAATGACGGACCAAGAATTTCGAAAGATCAATTACTTTCTGCGAGATCTGAGGATACACTTATTCCTCGAATAGGTCGTTTGCGTGCTGTTTGGAAGTCGCAATTTCGCATAGACCTCGATTCGTTGGTACACCCAACATTATTTCGAATCATTGGGAGCTACCTCGATCAAGGTGTAGCCATTTGGAATTTCCCGCACAATGATGAAGGATTGATCTCTTCCATGCGGGAGTTGGAAAAAAATAGTTTGACGAGCTTCTTTCGGACAAACAAGGTACGCTCTCTTCTTGTTTCCGGCGAATTTACAACCGAAAGCCTATTGCAAATGGTTGTTGGTGACGAGTCCTTGTTTGAGCAGTATTTGATGGATCAGCAATGTGCACATCCAGGTTGGTCAGGTATTGTTTCGGTCATTGATGATAACCCCGGTGCATTAACAGACGCCCGAAAAATCACGTTGGATGAGTTCATTCAATTGGAATTGTTGATGGAAATTGATGCCCTTGACGATCATTTTGGGGCGATTTGGGCGCCGCTTGCAGCACGAATGACTGAGCGCCCAACTCCGCTTTTCTCTGATGTTATTCCATCGGATACCCAGCGCTTTCAACGTTTATGGCAGGATGCTTATGAGTGGACTTTCTATAACAATGTCTTGAGTGGCATTAAAGTCTCACGCGTTGAAGCAGAGAAAACAAGCAACTCATTTCAATCTATCTTTTGCATTGACGACCGTGAATGTTCGTTACGTCGTTATGTTGAGGAAGAGGATCCAAATTGTGGAACCTATGGAACTGCGGGTTTTTTCGGTGTTGAATTCTACTACCAGCCAGAGCACGGTAAGTTTTACACGAAAGTGTGTCCAGCACCAGTAACTCCGAAGTACTTGATTCGCGAGTTAGAAAGTAGTATAAGTAGAAAAAAAGATTTCCACTTCGGGAAACATACGCATGGTCTTGTTCTAGGTTGGATCATTACACATACACTTGGTTTTTGGTCCATTGTAAAATTATTTTTGTTGATTTTTAAACCTGAACAGTCACAGTCTTCTGTCTCATCCTTTAATCATATGGATGAATTCTCAACATTGACCATTGAAAATACCAATGGTGAAATGAGTCCAGAAGGTTTGCAAATCGGGTACACATTAACGGAAATGACCGATCGCTTGGAGAATTTACTCCGAAGTATAGGGCTTATTGATCATTTCGCACCGCTTATTTATGCGGTAGGGCATGGGTCGAGCAGTGTGAACAACACGCACTATGCAGGTTACGATTGCGGGGCATGTTCGGGTCGTCCAGGTTCAGTGAATGCGCGCGTCATTTGTCACATTGGAAATCATCCAGTGGTGCGAAATATGCTCCGTGAGCGTGGAATCAATATTCCGGCAACCACTCAATTTGTGGGAGCACTTCACGATACATCGCGTGATGAGATTTTATTCTATGACCTTGATGTGTTGCAAGAAAAGAATAGAGTATTGCATGCAGAGAACCATAGCCATTTTAACCATGCACTGACTAAAAATGCACGTGAGCGTTCTCGTCGTTTTATGTCCATCAACACACACAAATCGGCATGGAAGGTTCACCGCGAAGTGAAGCAAAGAACCGTTTCTCTCTTCGAACCGCGGCCAGAGTTGAACCATGCCACGAACACCTTGTGTATCGTAGGTCGACGTTCACTCACGGACAATTTATTCCTTGATCGACGTTCTTTCTTAAATTCATACGATAGCACGACCGATCCTGAAGGAAAATACCTCTTGGGGATTTTAAATGCCGTAGCACCAGTTTGCGGGGGGATTAATCTTGAGTATTACTTTTCACGTACCGACAATCAGCAATTGGGTGCAGGAACAAAACTACCGCACAACGTGATGGGATTGATCGGTGTCGCCAACGGAACAGATGGCGATTTGCGCACAGGACTGCCTAGTCAAATGATTGAAGTGCACGATCCCTTGAGATTATTGGTAATTGTTGAACACGACCCAGTGGTAGTGTTAAAAACAATGAAAATCAATCCAGCAACTTTTGAATGGTTCGAGAATGAATGGGTGAAAATATGTGCAATTCATCCGGTGACAAAAGAATTGTCACTGTACAAGAAGGGGACATTCGAACCGCTCATTTATCTTGGAGAAACACCACCAGTTGCAGAAGATATTGATGCAATCATTGGCAAGGAACACGAAAATATCCCTGTGTATTTACTTAAAACTGTTTGATCATGGAGTGGTATATAAATTTGTTCATTGTCCTTCCATTTGTCGGGTTCTTTTTAAGCTTACTTATTCCCCGAAAACAGGAAGTGTGGTTGTCGCGCTTGTCGTTTACAACCGTTGGTATTCAGTTGTTCTCCGCCCTTTTCTTTTCCATTTTGTGGTTGATGAAAGGTGCTCATGTCATCAATCTGAAGGAATTCTCAATTTTCAAAGCAAGGGATTACGATTTCTACATCGATTTCTATTTTGATGGAATTACCTTGACATACCTTATTATTGGTGCCTTACTGACATTCATTATTACGGTCTATAGCCAGTATTACTTGCACAGAGAAGAAGGCTACAAGCGCTTCTTTAATGTGATTTTGCTGTTTTATCTTGGTTACAATATCATTATTTTCTCGGGGAATATTGAGACGCTGTTCATTGGTTGGGAGGTACTTGGTTTGTCGTCGTTCTTGCTGATTGCATTTTACCGTGACCGCTATCTGCCGGTAAAAAATGCGGTTAAGGTATTTTCAATTTATCGCATTGGAGATGTGGGAATCATCATGGCGATGTGGTTGAGTCATCACTTATGGCACGAAAACATTTCCTTCTTTAAGTTGAATAACTACGAGTTGGTGCATGAGCATTTGGCAGAACACAGCATGCTTGGATTTACCATTGCCTTTATGTTCTTTATCTCTGCAGCAGCGAAATCGGCACAGTTTCCGTTTTCGTCGTGGTTACCGCGCGCCATGGAAGGACCAACTCCGTCTAGTGCCATTTTCTATGGGTCGCTTTCAGTGCATATCGGCGCTTTCTTGCTGATGCGTACCTATCCGTTTTGGGAACAACAAACATCTTTTCGGGTATTTGTTGTGTTCATTGGAGTGATTACAGCTGTCATTGCGACAATGTCCGCAAGGGTTCAGTCTACAGTGAAAAGCCAAATTGCCTATTCGTCCATTGCTCAGATTGGTTTAATCTTCATTGAGATCGCTGTTGGACTTCAGGAGGTTGCACTGGTGCACGTCGCGGGGAATGCTTTCTTGAGAACCTACCAATTGTTGGTTTCACCATCTGTAGTCAGTTACAAGATTCGAGAGCAATTCTATAATTTCGTTCCAAGAACAGAAACCATCGAAGATTCATGGCCGAAGCGTGTTGAATATACCTTCTACATGTTAAGTTTGAAGGAATGGAACCTCGATTCGTTTATGTACCGTAACATGTGGAACCCCTTGAAAAAATTGGGTTCGCGTTGGGCCTTCCTCACTTTTAAGAATGTGTATTTGTTCTTTGCTTTGACGTTCATTGCAGGATTGGTGCTGGCTGTGTATCCGGACTTGGTTCCACTTCGATTGAGACCCTTTTTACCCTTGCTTTTTGGGGTAATTGGGCTGTTGATGGTAATTAAAGCTTTCACGGAACGTAAAAGTGCTCGCTTGAGTTGGAGTTTGATCATCATGAACCACTTATGCATAGCTTTGGCGATTTCATTCAATAAACACTTTGACATCTCCCACCATGTTTGGTACTTGAGTGGAGTGATTGTTTGCGGCTTATTGGGTTATTTGTGTATGCAGCGTCTCCGAGGTCAGGGAGAGTGGGTGAGTTTGGATCGCTTCTACGGCCATGTCTATGAACATCCACGCATTGCCTTAGTTTTCCTTTTGGCGTGCTTAGGTGTCTCAGGATTTCCAATTACACCAACTTTCATTGGGGAAGATTTAATTTTCTCACACATTGCAGAAAATCAAATTCTATTGGCATTTTTAATAGCTATGAGTTTGATTATAAATGGTCTAGCATCAATACGTATTTATGCACGTATTTTCTTAGGTCCACATATTAAAACGTATCATGAAACCGCAAAAAGATCTTCTTAATTTTAACCTTTAAATTTTTATATTATGTCTAATCACATCAATAAAAAGAACATACCGCTTGATGGCCTAGCTGGCCTCAAGCAAAATTTCTCATCGGATGCACTGTCCGGATTCCTTGTATTCTTGTTAGCACTTCCCTTGAGTTTGGGTATTGCCGGAGCGAGTGATTTTCCAGCAATTTATGGATTGATTACTGCCATGATTGGTGGTATCGTTGTGTCCTTTTTCGCCGGTTCATTGTTGACCATAAAAGGTCCAGCTGCCGGATTGATCGTCATTGTCGCCGGATCAGTCGCAGAACTAGGCCATGGAGATTCTGACTTAGGATGGAAGCTTGCACTCGGTGCTATTGTTGTTGCGGGCGTTGTACAAGTACTCTTTGGACTTTTGAAATTGGGTTCATTGAGCGACTTTTTTCCCTTGTCTGCGGTCCATGGAATGTTAGCAGCAATTGGGATCATTATCATCAGTAAGCAGTTACATATTCTAGTAGGAATGAATCCAGTGACAGAGGCAGGAAAACCTATGGTGGAACCTCTAGAACTGCTGGCTGAATTGAAGAATACCTTTGCCAATTTTTTCCTTCATAAGGATGTTGCTATTGTCGGCTTGGTAAGTTTGGCGATTGTATTCGGTTGGCCAATGCTACCTGTGAAGGCTTTAAAGAAAATTCCTTCTGCTTTGGTGGTATTGATCGTTGCAATTCCACTTACGATGTATTTTGGAATTCACAATGTCGCAGATGTAAAGAATGAAGCTGGCGAAGTGATTACAAAAGGGTTTGCTCCCTTGCTCGAATTTAAAAAGGGCTTATTTGATATTTTAAGTGTGAATGTCAGTTTTGATGGTTTTTCTCAAACCGGTACGTTCATCAAATTTGTCATCATGTTTGCCTTGGTAGGCAGCTTGGAAGCCTTGTTAACGGTGAAAGCTGTTGATATGCTTGATCCGTACAAAAGAAAATCGAATACCAATAAAGACCTAATTGCCGTTGGAATAGGCAACATCATTGCAGGTATCTTCGGAGGATTGCCAATGATTAGTGAAGTGGCACGTTCTTCTGCGAATGTGAGCAACGGAGGTAAAACACGCTGGGCGAATTTCTTCCACGGTGTATTCATTTTATTGTTCCTCATCTTTGCGATAACATTTAGCGACTTAATCCCTAAAGCGGCGCTTGCTGCAATGTTGATCGGAGTTGGATGGAAATTGGCTCACCCACGTGAATTTGGTCACATGGCGAAAATTGGAATGGACCAAATTGCGGTATTTATTGTGACGATCATCTTCACGCTTGCAACAGATCTATTGATCGGTATCGCTGCAGGTATCGTCTTGAAATTGATTTTACACCTTTCTCGTGGAGTGTCTTTGGGAAGCTTGTTTAACTCAAAAATGACGGTACACGAGCATACCGTAAAGGTACAAGGAGCTGCGGTCTTTAGTAACTTTATTAAAGTGAAAAATCAATTGCTTAAGTTCCCTTACACGGCAAATGTGGTATTGGATGTGCGCGAGTGTACCTTGGTGGATCACTCGGTAATTGAAACACTTCATCACTTAAAAGATGACTTCGAAACAGAAGGTGGGCATTTGGTGATTATGGGAATTGATGAGTTTACACCAACGTCAAAACATAAGATGTCGGTTCACCGTAAACGTAATTAATAATGAGAAAACTATTGATCGTGTGTATTGCTGTTTTAACGGCAATGCACACTGTTTCTGCACAGAAGATTATATCACCCCAGGCTCACGGCTGGATCATGTACTTCGGGAACCACAAGTTCAACGACCGCTGGGGATTGCATACCGAATACCAATGGCGTCGAGCAGGGCGCGATGAAAGCGCGAATGTTTTTCAAGATTGGCAGCAGTCCTTGCTTCGTGTGGGGGTTGATTACTATGCGAAAAACCTCACCCAATGGACAGCAGGGTATGGGTGGATTAAAACCTTTGAATACGGCGATCAGCCCATTTCTCATTCATTCAATGAACACCGCATCTGGGAGCAGTTTATTGTGAAAAACAAGCTTGGCCGAGTAGACATTCAACACCGCTATCGCTTGGAACAAAGATTTGTCGAACAATACAAACTTGGCACTTCAGGAGTGTATGAACAAAATGGCTATGCCTTCAGAAATCGAATCCGTTACCGCTTTATGGTGACTATTCCTTTGAGTCGTAAAGAAATGAAGGACAACACCTTGTTCTTGAGTATTTACGATGAACCATTCTTGGGCTTTGGTAAAGGGATAGGCAAAAACATCTTGGACCAAAACCGTTTATACGGAGCACTTGGTTGGCGTTTTACCAAAGATTTCAATGTGCAACTTGGTTATTTGAACCAATATGTCGTGAAAACTGACGGTGTCAAGGCAGAACGCAATCATACGCTGCAGTTGTCTATGACTTACAACTTCAACTTTTCGAAACCAAAACAATAGTCTTTTTTAGTTACGAGTTACTAATTACGAGTTACGAATTACGAATTAGGTGGCTGAGGTGCGCCAGCAGACTCGAAGCCCGAATTACGAGTTACGAGTTACGAATTTGTTGCTATTCAATTCGAAGATTGATTCAGTCCATGTTCCATGCTCCATCAGCGCATCGGTCTTTTGTCAGCAGTAACTCGTAACTTTTTGAAGTCTTTTGTCCCTTCTCCTTCAGCGCAGCGGTCTTTTGTCAGCAGTAACTCGTAACTAATAACTCTTAACTTTTTAAGTCTTTTGTCCCTTGTCCTTCAGCGCAGCGATCTTTTGCCAGCAGTAACTCGTAACT
>CAIQQH010000081.1 GCA_903873915.1 uncultured Flavobacteriia bacterium
ATGCAATAAAAAGTGCTTTCATTTTTGAAACAATTTAAGCCGCAAATTAAGTAAAAATTAGGTGAAAATAGGAAAGACCTTTCTTTATGTATTTTTAAGGAGTGACTTGTTTATCTTTGTGGAATACTACTTAACTTATGAAAAGTTCTCTTGCTCTATTATTCATAATATTCATTTTTAATGCCTTAACTCAAACTATTCCGTCCGATAGAGTTGTCAATTGGTCCTTGGCCGGGGTGCGTGATTCGAGTACAAGCAATTTTGCAGTCATCGATGTTTTGGCTGGTGGACTTGTAAATGATGGAATTACTTCATGCGATGCCGCATTGACGGCCTTGTTTTTAGCACATGCTGAACCTGCCATATTTTATTTCCCAGCGGGTTCGTATGTGTTCAATGCACCGATAAATTTGCGAAGCAACTGTGTTTTTCGAGGACAAGGAGCCACGATGACGAATTTTATTATTGACCATGCGGGAAGCGGAAATGGAATCAATATCAATGGAACAGCAATCATCGCTGATAGCACCTCATTTGTATTATCAGGTTCAAAAAACGATACAAGCATAAGTGTACTCAATGGATCCATATACGTTCCTGGAGATTGGATTCGTGTTGTCCAAGACGATGCGGATTTAGTCTTTTCGACCTGGGCTGTAGGTTCCGTTGGTCAAATCGTTCGTATCTCAGCTGTAAATGGAAATGTCCTTCAATTGGAATCTCCCTTGCGCATGGATTATTCGTTAACCAGACATCCCAGGATTCATCGAATTTTACCGAAAAGCAATATCGGAATTGAGTGTCTTTCCATAGAGCGAGTTGACAACACGGCACCGGAACAAGCGAGTGTGATTTCGTTCAACTATACGGTAAATTCTTGGGTAAATGGCATAGAAATTTCAAAAACTACCTTTGCTCATGTTGAAGCAACGGCTTGTTCTAATTTGTCAATTACGAATTCGTATTTCCATGATGCGCACGAGTATGGGGATGGGGGACGAGGGTATGGGGTGATGCTGCATTTTACCACCAATGAATGTTTGGTGTACAGCAATATCTTCAGTCACTTGCGCCATTCGATGATTCTTCAGGCAGGTTCAAATGGCAATGTGTTTTGCTACAATTACTCTAGAGATCCCTATTGGACGGGAAGTATTTTTCTTCCCTTCAATTCTGCTGGTGATCTCGTGTTGCACGGGAATTATCCCTATTCCAATTTGTTCGAACAGAATGATGGACAAAACATGGTCATAGATAACTCCCACGGTGCAAATGGTCCGCACAACACCTATTTCCGTAATCGAGGTGGCTTGTATGGCCTATTCTTTAGTGACAATACCTCACCGAATCAAAATCTTGTCGGCAATGAAATCACCAATACGGGTTCGCCAATGAGTGCAATCAATTATACCATTCAAGGTTCAGGTCATTTTGTGCACGGTAACAACAATAAAGGAACGATATCGCCATCTGGAACTAGCGCATTACCTGATACGTCCTATTATTTCACCTCACGTCCGACATTGATACCACAAAACATGTACGCGTCGATAGGGACTCCGAACGCATTGAATTTGGGCAGTATCCCTGCAACGTATTTCTACCAAAACAACGACTTTTTCGCGAATGCTTGTGGGTACACAACCGATTTAAGTTTGGCAGATCAGCACTTATCTTTCATAAAAATATTTCCCAATCCCTTGTCAATAAATGAATGGTTGAATATAGAAGGTGATTATGAAACTCTAGAAATCTCAAATCTATTCGGGCAGATCATGTACAAGGGAAAAGCTGTGAATAGCCTTTCTTTAGCGCAATTCAATTCAGGGATGTATTGCATCAAAATCACGGATAAATTGAATCGCACCCAAGTATTTAGATTCGTCATCGCGAATTAGGGAAATAGGGAATACGTGTTGTGGCTTGAAGTTGAGACAGTTGTTGATTACTAATTGGATCCAATGCATTTTATGAAGGATTATTTCTTATTTTCGAACTGTCATTTTAGGTAAAATGATGGTGATTGAATATTAACTCAATGTTTTAAAAATGAAAAAAATTATCCTTTTCGCTGCAGTAGCCATTTTCATTGTTTCTTCCTGCACAATCGAAAAACGTTTGTACAATTCTGGTTACCATGTGGAATGGAACCATTCGAAAAAACATGTTGACTCAGATCAAGTTGCTCAAGAGGAGTCTGCTTCCAAAGTACGTGAGGTAGAATCTGTTGTAGTGAACAAAACAGCGAATGCTGATCAAGTAGTTGAAGAAACTGTGGTAAACAACGATGCAGTTGTTGCATCAGAAGAAGCATCTGTTTCGTATGATCTTGCAGCATTAACGAAGACTGTTTCTGAGAAAAAAGTTGCTTCAGCAGCGAATGAAACACAAATGAAAGCTTCCAAAGCTACGGATGCGAAGAAATCTGAAAAATCAAAAGCTCCAGAAGACGGAAAGAGTCAAATTGTAGCTTTAGTATTGTGTATTTTATTCATTACCGTAGGCACATTAGGTATACATCGTTTTTATCTTGGTTACACTGGGATTGGCATATTGATGTTGCTTACTGCTGGATGCTGTGGTATTTTGGCAATTATCGATTTAATTCGCATCATTACTGGCGATTTACAACCTGCTAGAGGTCCATATACCAAAACATTCTAATTGCTGTTGAGGAAAAATCTTTTAAAAATTTATGTCAGCGGGCTAGTGATTGCGCCTTTGGTGCTCTTCCTATTGCCCGCTGACTTTTTTGATTCAGGTGAATCGATGTGTCTCTCTGTGAAGTTGTTCGATATGCACTGCTACGGATGTGGCATGACACGAGCCATTCAACACCTCATCCATTTTGATTTTCAGGAGGCCTATGTGTACAATAAACTTTCTTTCATTGTAGTGTTTGTTCTACTCATTGTTTGGTTTCAGGAAATACGGCGCATTTGGCGTCTTTTAAAACAAGAAGGGAATTAATTCTTGCTATCACATTCAGGATCATTCATCTTTCATCCGAATTCTTAGATGATTTCACACCATTTTGCAGCGCAGATTCTCACAAAATCAGTACTTTTGTAGCTGAATTTCTTAGCGTTTTATGTTTCAATTCGTCATTTCTGCAGTACTGCTTTTATCAAGTTTCTCGAAATCTGAGTGCATTAAAATGCTGCAAGGTAAAGATGCCAAGGCCATTCAAAAATGTATTACAACCCTTGATCAATCCGCGGCGTCCTCTGATCGTTCGGCTTATTTAGGGGCTTTGACGATGAAATCAGCGTCACTGAAAGAAACGCCAAAAGAAAAATTGGAGGTATTCAAGAAAGGGAAAGACCTCCTAGAAAAAGCCATTACGGCCAATAAAAAAAATACAGAATACCGTTTTCTTCGCTTGATGATTCAAGAAAATGCACCCAAAATCTTGAAGTATTCCTCGAATAAAACCGAGGATGCGTCATGGATTAAGGAGCATTATTCTACCTGTAGCTCAGAAATAATTCAAGCCATCAAGAACTATGCGGCACAATCAGTTGTTCTAGACCTATAAGCGATGACTGAATTTAAAAATACTTCTCATATACTCAAGGTTTCTGGTATTTGGAAACGGTATCCGAAAGCTGATACAAATAGCTTATCGGAGGTTTCGTTTGATGTCTTTCGAGGTGAAAAATTGGGGATCTTCGGTCCAAATGGCGCAGGTAAAACAACCTTGATTTCGATCTTAAGTGGGATTCTACCTCAAACTTCAGGTGAAGTCAATTATTTTATCGACAACGAGTCAGCAAACTTCAAGAAAATTCTACCTAAAATCGGCTTTGTTCCTCAAGACTTTGCCCTTTATCAAGAATTGACAGCCACGCAGAATTTGCGCTATTTCGGAAAAATGCACGGATTGAAAAATCCTGAGTTGGAAAAGAAAATAATGCACCTTTTAACGATCTTAGGATTGGACCACGTCGGGAATAGAAAGCTTGATACATTTTCAGGTGGAATGAAGCGCAGGATAAATTTGGCCATTGGGCTCATCAATGATCCTGAAATTTTATTCCTAGATGAACCGACAGTCGGGGTGGATGTCCAAAGTAAGGTGGCAATCATGACCTTGCTTAATGACTTAAATGCCAAAGGAACAACGATGATCTACACCTCGCACCATTTGCGCGAAGCGGAAGACTTTTGTGACCGAACCCTGCTTCTTGACAACGGACGAATCATCGCTGAAGGCACGCTGAACGATTTGCTTAAAGAACACAAGGCCGAGAGTTTGGAGGATTTACTCATTCATTTAACTGGTAAAGCACTGCGCGACTGATGGAACGATTTAAAGCATCATTATTGAAAGAGATTTTGCTCTTGTTGCACGACAAGGTGGGACTCTTGTTGATGTATTTAATGCCGATGCTGCTGGTGTTTATTATCACGATTGTTCAAGACAGTGCCTTTCGCTTGGTGAATGAGAATCGCTTGGATATTCTCATCGTGAACAACGACAAAGGGCCTTTGGGCGATTCCTTGGTGCAATCCATGAAGAACGCAGGAAGTTTTAAAATAGATGTAAAAAAAGGCATCAATGAAGACCAATTGGCAAATCTAACCTTGGAGGGCAGTAAATTGGCAACACTTTTTGTACCATCAACTTTTTCACAGAGACTATCCTCAAATTCTCAGCGAATTTCTGATGCTATGTTGAGTGAATTTGGAATGGAGGCAGAATCTAGGTCCAATGCAGGAAATAAAAATGAAGTGCGAGGTGGTGTTCAGCTTATTTTCGACCCGGTGCTTCAAGAGAGTTTTCAAGTCACACTCATCAATAACCTACAAACCATGATTTCTGGGATTGAGTCGAAGGAGATGATTCGCCAATTGTTTGCAGACATGGGCTATGACGAAATTCCATCCAAAATCCTGAAGGAGTTGAATCGAACTCCAACGAAAATCGTCGCCAAACCTGCGATGTCGGGAGAGTCGGCCATGATTCCAAATTCAACACAACACAATGTGCCGGCCTGGTCGATCTTTGCCATGTTCTTCATGGTCATTTCGCTCGGTAGTAATCTCGTGAAAGAGCGTCTCTCTGGTAGTTTTGTGCGCTTGCAAACGATTCCTGGATCTTTCCTGCATGCCATGTTTGCGAAGATTGCCGTATATAGCTTTGTTGCGCTCACGCAACTCATGATTATGTTTGCCATTGGTGTATTTGTCTTTCCACTCATCGGTCTACCTAAGCTGAATCTCCCAAGCCATATTTTCCCGTTTTTATTGATCTCTGTGCTCTCAGCCATGGCTGCGATCAGTTATGCAGCGATGGTGGGGACCTACGCCAAAACCCAGGAACAAGCGAATGGATTTGGTGCGATTTCAATCATCATCTTCGCGGCAATTGGCGGCATTTGGGTTCCTTCTTTTGTCATGCCCGATTACATGGTTGTGATCAGTAAATTGTCTCCTTTGCATTGGTGCTTGGAAGGATTTTACTCTCTCTTCTTGAAGGATGGCAGTTGGAATCAACTCATGGGACCAGTGATTTATTTAATCTCTTTCACTGTCTTTTGTCAATTTTTGGCACTTTGGAAACTACGCCGTCAACATTACATCTGAGCAGAAATCTTTTTAAGGTTTATAGATGAATGAATTGAAACGAATTTAGCCCTTCACCGTTCATTTTCTTTTTACATTTGATTAAAATTCACTTCATGAGGAATTCATTCGCTCTCGTATTTTTGATTTTAAGTCAATCGGTGTTGTCTCAGTTGGATGAAAAATACCATGGACTTTACCTATCTGATGAAGGGAATGCCGAAATAGCAATCTACACCTTGGACGATGTGATGGAGGATTGCTTCATTGCTGATTATACCGTTTATGCGCCTGTCAATGAAAACGGTGAGTCGGCACATGAAGATGCCGTTTATTCTGGATATGGCAGTTGTGATGGTCCGAATGGACATTGGCTCGTCAGCGTTGAGAGCAATGGGCATAAGCTTTCTTTGGAACTTTCTTTCTCGATGAATGACGAAAACCCCGTGATCACAGTTTATCAAGGCAACAAAAAGATGACATTTTCTTTTATCATGTCTATCGAGGACGATGAAACAGAAAGTCAAGATAACGAAGGTGATGTTGTCTATTTTCTGCCAAATATGGAGGTGGAAGAGGATGAATATCCACTTTTTAAACGCACAGACGGTGCACTTCTGTACGTGATGACAGATTCAGATGGCATTTCATTCATCATATCAGCTGGAACATCAAATTGGGAACCCAACTCAGAAGATGATCAAGACCCTTGTTTTTACAACGTCCTCTCGGGCACAATGACTCCGCGCAATGAGGAAATGACATTGTATAGTTTTTTTAACGAGGAAACAGGCTGTAGCTTGCAATTTAAATTCTTAAATGACACCCAAGGTCAGCGATTTGACGTCAGCGAAAGTGATTGCAGTGAAGACCATATCACGGCTTGTCCAAGTTGGAACGGAACGTATTCCATTTCGAGTGGTGAATAATGTCGAATGAAAGCACTCTATAAAGTCCTCTTATTTCCACTAATTTATCTCGCTGCAGACTTGTTTGTGCGGTCAGAGTTGTTGGAGTTGTATTCACCCATGCAACGTTCGTTTTACCTGCTTTCAGCATTCAATTCATTGCTGTTTTATTTCAGCGCACTCATTGTGCTAAAACGATTAGCGCATAAAAAAATGGCCTACTTCACTGTTTTGGGTCTTGTCTCGTTGTATTTTGTTGCTTCAATTTCTGGCTCTTTTATTTTCTTCTATTTCAATGGGTTTTTTCCTAATTTCTACACCTACGAGTATTTTAAAAATGAACC
>CAIQQH010000082.1 GCA_903873915.1 uncultured Flavobacteriia bacterium
ACGCCAATGAATGTGATCATTGGTATGGCTGAGTTGCTCGATGAGGCAGGGGTGTCGGAAGAATACAAACGATACATTGATGCCATTAAGTCATCTGCCGATGGATTGTTGGAGTTGATTAATGACATTCTAGATTTCTCCAAAATTGAAGCCGGACATCTTGTTTTGGAAGAGACACCTTCAAATTTGCACAAGTTGTTTTCGCAGATTGAACTCACATTTAGCGAACGCGCACGTCAAAAGGGCTTGTTTTTTATCCAGCAACTCGATAACTCAATCAGTGATTCATTGCTCATTGACACGACAAAACTTACGCAGGTCTTTGTGAATTTGGTCAGCAATGCCGTAAAGTTTACAAACAATGGTTTTGTAAAGGTGACGGCAAAGCTCATAGATTTAGATGATGAGAGTCAAACCATTCGCTTTGAAGTACAAGACACAGGCATGGGAATTCAAGGCGAGAATATTGACTCTATTTTTAAAACATTTATTCAAGAGGATTCAACGGTATCTCGAAAGTATGGGGGAACTGGACTTGGGCTTTCTATTTCTCGAAGCATCATCGAACGCATGGATGGGAATATCGAGGTACTCAGTGAAAAAGGCGTGGGTTCGGTCTTTCATTTTACGCTGAAATTTTTGATCGCGAAGCAATTGCCTAAGTCAGTTGCTACGATCCATGAAAACGTTCGCAAGAAATCATTGAAAAATTGCCGCATTCTCATCGCTGAGGACAATCCAATGAATCAAATGTTGATTTCAGCGATTCTCGATAAGGAAGAAATCCTTTATGACATGACGTCCAATGGCGAGCGTTGTATTCAACGCTTGAAGGAATCTGAATTTGACCTGATTCTAATGGACATTCAAATGCCTATCATGGATGGATTGTTGGCCACACAATACATTCGCAATGAAATGGGCTCAGAAATTCCAATTATTGCATTGACGGCCAATGCCTCAAAGGATGATGAGATGATTTATCGCAGTGCAGGAATGAACGACCATCTCTCAAAGCCATTTCGGCAGGATGCCTTGTTTGAAAAAATCCGTTCTCTTTGCGACTCTCAACTGACGAAAAAAGAGAATGTCGAGGTGTCGATTGAACAAGAGGTCCTAGCAAATTACTCCTTATTGAATATTGAAGAGATCGCAGCTGGAGATCAAGAATTTATTGTCTCCATTGTTGAAACATTCTGCACAAACACACCGAACTACCTCCGACAAATTGCAGAGGGCATTGCTTCGCAAGACCTTGAAAAAATTCGATTCTCTGCCCATCAGATGAAACCTTCCATTGATATTTTGATGATTACGGATGTCAAGGAAACGATCCGAGAGATTGAAGAGATTGCAGCAAGAGATAAAAACCGAGACGATGAAATACGATTGATTGCCAAAAAGTTTGATGTATTGAGCGAAAGTTTGTTGCTCGTTATTGCCGACTTGACGGAACGA
The DNA here is from genome assembly GCA_903873915.1 of uncultured Flavobacteriia bacterium. Taxonomy (GTDB): domain Bacteria; phylum Bacteroidota; class Bacteroidia; order Flavobacteriales_D; family Crocinitomicaceae; genus M0103. The sequence goes on from CAIQQH010000082.1 coordinate 1,459, forward strand.
TTTTCGTTGTGATTCTTTGATGCCCTTGTTCTGGCTTATTTGTTTGTTATTTTTTTAAAATGAAGGATCCCGAACAAAATGGTTGTCAATGCAGCAATACAATTTCCGATACAATTCATGTAACGGTTAAAATCCTCAAAACCGCCTTGTTCTTTGAATAAACTTCCAAGGGAAATGACACAAATGAGACTATTGATCGCCAGTAGTATTTTTCCAAAAGTGGTTTTCGATAGTCTTACTGCCCAAATTAGGGTTAAAAGGAGCCCAAAACCTGATGAATATAAGATCACCAAATATGCCAGGGATGGAGGAGTGGACCAAATTGAGGCGCTGAATAAAAGCGCGAATGCGATTAGTGTCAAGGCCGAAAAGTACTGTGCTTTATGCCAAAAAGTTGTCATTCTATCCCAATTTATTCAGTGAGTGAAGTGCGCTATTCAATTCCAAAGGCCTGTTGAATGACGCTGGCTTTGCTTGCATTTTCTTCTGCGATGTGAATTCGCTTTAAGCGCTGGTCTATAAGTAAAATTGGCGTCCCCACTTCCAAGCAAATATCGAGATCATGAGAAGAAAGTACGATGCACTTGTTCTCTTCTGTCGCAATGCGCTTTAAGGTCTGCATCAATGTTCGTTTGTTCAGATAGTCGAGAAAGGCGCTTGGCTCATCCAAGAGGATAATCGGTGTTTGTTGCGCCAATGATTTCGCAATGGTCGCCAATTGTCGTTCGCCATCGCTAAGTTGATCGGTGTATCGTTGCGTTAAATGTGAAATTCCTGTAATCTCTAACGAACGTTGAATTTGCTCCTTGTCAACCTCATTTAACCTTCCCAAAAGTCCTGTATGCGGGGTTCTTCCTAAAGCGACATAGTCGAAGGTGCTCAAAAAAGGAATCCCTTTAAATCCCGCTGCGGTAAAGGACAGTGTTTTTGCCCGTATACTGTTCGAAAGTTTGTTTGAGATTTGACCACCAATTTGAATTTCCCCTTGGATCGGGTTTATTTCTCCATTGATACTGCGCAAAAAGGTTGACTTACCAATTCCATTTTTCCCAATGAGCACATAGACGTTTCCTATTTCTAAGCACATGTTGTCGATCTCGAGTAAGGGGGAGGTATACCCAATTGTTGTGTCTTTAAATCCAATCATTTCATGCGTTTTAAAATGATGAAAATGACAATCGGTGCCCCAAGCAGCGAGGTAAATACATTGATGGGTAAAATCACAGTGCGTTCGAGTAGCTGAATGAGGATATCGCCAAAAAGGATGAAAGATGCTCCAATCAACAGGTTGGCAGGTAAAAGTATCCGATGATTTTGGGTGCGAAAAATAAGCCGTGAAACATTCGGGACAGCCAAACCAACAAAGGCGATAGGTCCACAGAATGCGGTGATTAATCCAGTGAAAAGTGCCGTCACTGCGATGCACGAGATCCGCACTATCTTGATGTTCAGTCCCAGCTGTTGCGCCTCTTGTTCACCCAGAAGTAATGCGTTCAAGGGCTTGACCAATAGGACTAAAAGAAATAATGAGGGCAAATAAATAGACAACAGTATAGTCAAGTCGGAGAATTGCACGTTTTGCAGAGATCCCATGGTCCACATGGCAAAGGATTTCAATTCACTTGCAGCGCTTGTCGCTTCCAAAATGTTGATCAAGGACCCTGTAAAACTGCCTAACATAAGTCCTACCAGCAACAAGGAGACGGATGAGCGAATGAAGAAGGAAAAGAACAGAATGATGCCACCAAATACCAGGGCGCCGATAAAAGCTCCTCCAACGACGCCAAGATTAGACTGTAGTAAAGGAATGCCTGTCATGGTGCAAAGTGCCACAAACAAGCTAGAACCTGAACTAATCCCCAAGACATAAGGTCCTGCGAGTGGATTGTTGAATAGCGTTTGCATGATCATCCCTGCAACAGCCAATCCACCGCCGGCAATCAATGCGGTGATCATTCGTGGAATTCGAAATTCACGTGCAATAATTTCTTTCGTTGAATTTCCTCCGTCAAGGATGGCCGTCCAAAATTCACCAACTCCAATGCCCAATTGTCCAGCGTTTAAATGCCAGATACTAAGTCCGAGCATAACAACGATTAACCCAGAAAAGAGAACAAAATTCTTCGGCATTACTGAAGTTGTTTGTAATAATTTAAGCGCCCTTTGAGACCCAATTCGGGATGAAAGATACGGATGAAATCGGAAAGAACTTTATCGGGTTCTACGATGCTCATTTCCCAGAATCGGTTCATGGCGTGCGAATAGCAATAGATGTTCTTGTTTTTCACGGCAGATAAATACCTGTAGCGTGAATCGCGTTTTAAGAGGTCAATGAGGGATGATGTCCCTGGATCAATCCAAAAAGTGGTGTTTTTTTCTTTCGTGATGACATCTTGCATTGTACGTTCAATGCTACCAGTGCCTTTTGTTTTTTTTCCCGAGTAATCGGCGCCTGCATCACGCAAGAGAATGCCGCCAAAGCTTTCGCCAGCGGGTGAAAACCAGACATCACCGATAAGGTTGCCACTAAATACACGTGGTCGATTATCGGTCTTCTTGGCGCGCTGACACAAGTCGTGGTAACGTTTTTCAACTTGTGCAAGGTAGGCCTTGGCTTGTTGTTCTTTTCCTGTGAGGTAGCCAAATAAAAGCAGCCATTCCGCCTTTCCAAGGGGGTGCGATTCCTTCCAGTCAAAGTTGGGAATACAGATCGTTCCAAGTTTTTGAAGTTGTGCTTCTTTCGGATAGCCACTTCCAAATCCTCCGCTGTACATGAGTACGTCGGCTTTTGTTGCGACAATCGATTCGACCGGAATTCCATTGTCCGTACCTAAACTCTGCGCCTTCCCTCTAGAGATGCGCTTGCGAAGGCTTTTGTTGAAGACATAGGCGACATTTGGCACCCCGCGAATGAGTTTGATTTCATCCAAGACCGAAAGCATGCCTACATGTGTGCCGCTCAAGGCGATGATTCCTTTGATAGGCACCTGAATGAACCTTGCACCCTTTGGACAGTCCCGGCTATTTTTTCCCAGGAAATACTGATAATGAATGTTAGCATCAGGTTCATGAAGGTTGACAATTGTTCCTGATTTTTTCTCGTGGAAATCAATACACTTGGCGTAATTGATGTCTGATTTTACCTCATTTTTTTTCTGGACACCACCGTTTTTCGGTCCACACGCGGCAAGAACTAAGGCAATGAAAAGAAAAGATATACAACGCGGCATGAGACAAAGGTTCAAAAAAAAAGCCTGCAATGCAGGCTTTCCAAACTATTTTTTTGTGACTTATTCGCCAACAACGTCAAATTTGAATGTAGGTTTAACACCTTTGTACAAACTCGCTTCAGCTTCAAATGTTCCAACCTCACGGATTGGCTCATCTTTAATTTTAAGCGACTTTCTGTCGATGTCAAATCCTGCTTTCTTCAATGCTTCAGCCAATTGAACAGTGTTCACAGATCCGAAGATCTTACCGTTCTCACCAGCCTTGGTAGAGATAGTCACAGTTGTAGCTTCCAATTTGGCAGCAACTTCTTGCGCCTCAGCCAACATTTTTGTTTCCTTGTGCGCTTTTTGCTTCATGATTTCAGCGTGCGCCTTTTTTGCAGATGCTGTTGCAAGCACCGCGTATCCTTGCGGGATTAAGAAATTACGACCGTATCCAGGTTTAACTGTTACAGTTTCATTCGCGAATCCGAGCTTATCTACGTTCTTCTTTAGAATTAATTCCATGGTAACTTAATTTCGTGTTCAACAAACAATTTACTTAAGCATATCGCCAACGTATGGCATGATTGCGATGTGACGTGCACGCTTAATCGCTTTGTTGACTCTTTTTTGATACTTAGCCGATGTTCCAGTGATTCTGCGTGGAAGGATTTTTCCTTGCTCATTTACGAGCTTCAAAAGGAAGGATGCATCCTTGTAATCGATAAATTTGATTCCGCTTTTCTTGAAACGGCAGTATTTGTCTTTTCTGATTTCGATGTTGATCGGTGTCAGATATCTGATATCGTTTGACATGTTCTTTTTCGTTTAAGAGTGATTAATTAAGCCTCGGCTTCTACAGTTTTTTTCTGTCCAGCCTTAATGCGGCGCTTCTCTGCATATGCCACGTGATCCTTGTCCATTTTGACAGTTAAGAATCGTAAAATACGCTCGTCGCGCTTCATGCTTAGTTCGAGCCCAGCAACACTGTTGCCTTCTCCGTCAAATTCAATGAGGAAATAGAAACCAGTCGATTTTTTCTGGATTGGATACGCCCATTTGCGCAATCCCCAGCTTTCAGAATGATTTACTTTTCCACCCATTGCTTTGATTTCGCTCTCGAATTTCTGCACTGCTTCCTTTGCCTGATCGTCAGACAAAACGGGAGTTAAGATGAAAACAGTTTCGTAAGAATTCATGATAGAAATGATTAATGAATAAAAATTTTAAGGGTGCAAAGATAGCCAATTATTCAGAAAATACTAATGGATACACGAAAAAATGATCTTTTTATCCCTCGGTCACCCATTCGTTTTGCAAAATCGAGTAAAAAACAATGGGTTTTATCCATTTTTGAACGCTGTTTTGGGCAGGCAATCGTTGAAGATTTACTACCTTTGCAACCGTTATTCAATACAAATTTAATAGTTTCTTCACGATGGTTTTCGATTTAGACATGATCAAGAAGGTGTATGCGGCATACCCAGAGCGCATTGCTGCGGCACGACAAGTGGTAGGTCGTCCTTTGACGCTTTCAGAAAAAATATTGTACGCTCACCTTTGGGATGGGAATGCTTCTAGTGCATTTGAACGCGGAAATTCATACGTGGATTTTGCCCCAGATCGCGTAGCAATGCAAGATGCAACAGCTCAAATGGCCTTGTTGCAATTCATGCAAGCTGGCAAAAGCCGAGTGGCGGTGCCATCAACTGTGCATGCCGATCACCTTATTCAAGCACGCGTGGGTGCGAGCAAAGATCTTCAAGATTCCTTGAACCAAAACAATGAGGTATTCAACTTTCTCTCTTCAATTTCAAACAAATATGGCATCGGTTTCTGGAAACCAGGAGCAGGGATCATTCACCAAGTAGTTCTTGAAAATTATGCATTCCCTGGAGGGATGATGATAGGAACGGACTCTCATACAGTGAATGCTGGTGGACTTGGGATGGTTGCTATCGGCGTTGGAGGTGCAGATGCTGTGGATGTCATGGCTGGTATGGCGTGGGAACTTAAATTTCCAAAACTGATCGGTGTGAAATTGACGGGCAAACTCAATGGGTGGACATCTGCAAAGGATGTCATCTTGAAGGTGGCTGATATTTTAACTGTGAAAGGCGGTACTGGTGCCATCGTTGAATACTTCGGTGACGGTGCCATCTCTCTCTCATGCACGGGAAAAGGAACAATCTGTAACATGGGTGCAGAAATCGGAGCCACAACATCAACGTTTGGTTACGACGATTCAATGCGTCGCTACTTGATTGCAACAGGACGTCAAGATGTCGTAGATGCTGCAGATAAAATTGCTGAACACTTAACTGGCGATGCTGAAGTATATGCACATCCGAACGATTACTTCGATCAAGTGATTGAAATTGACTTGAATGACTTGGAGCCACATATCAATGGTCCTTTTACGCCAGACCGCGGAACACCAGTTTCTAAGATGAAGGCTGAAGCGGCAGCAAACAATTGGCCGACAAAAGTAGAATGGGGATTGATTGGTTCATGTACGAACTCGTCTTACGAAGATTTAGCACGTGCAGCATCGATCGTTGAACAAGCTGTTGCACAAGGAATTTTGCCAAAAGCAGAATTTGGAATTAACCCCGGATCTGAACAAGTGCGATTCACGGTAGATCGTGATGGGATCTTGGATACATTCGAGAAAATGGGGACTAAAATCTTCACCAACGCATGTGGACCATGTATCGGACAATGGGACCGCGCAGGTGCTGAAAAGCAGGAACGCAATACCATCGTGCATTCGTTCAACCGGAACTTCTCGAAGCGTGCGGATGGGAACCCAAATACACATGCCTTTGTTACATCTCCTGAAATGGTTGCTGCTTTGGCAATTGCTGGTGATTTAGGGTTCAATCCACTGAAAGATTCTTTGGTAAACAGCAAGGGTGAGAAATTCATGTTGACACCACCACAAGGAGATGAACTTCCAAAACGTGGGTTTGCCGTAGAGGACAATGGGTACCAAGCTCCAGCAGAAGATGGAAGCGGGGTTCAAGTCGCAGTAGCCCCAGATTCATCGCGCCTTCAACTGCTCGAAAACTTCCCAATCTGGGATGGTAAAAATATCCTTGGTGTACGTCTTTTGATCAAGGCCAAAGGAAAATGTACGACGGACCACATTTCTATGGCCGGTCCATGGTTGAAGTACCGTGGTCACTTGGACAACATCTCAAACAACTTGCTCATTGGAGCTGAAAACGCATTCAACGGTAAAGCAAATGCGGTGGTGAACCAACTGACCATGGAAGTGGGAGAGGTGCCAGCTGTTCAACGTGCTTATAAAGCGGCAGGAATTTCTACGATCGTTGTGGGGGACCATAACTACGGTGAAGGTTCATCACGCGAGCATGCGGCAATGGAACCGCGTCACCTTGGTGTTTGTGCGGTAATCGTTAAATCATTTGCACGAATCCACGAAACCAACCTGAAGAAACAAGGGATGTTGGCCTTGACCTTTGCGAATGAAGCAGACTACGACAAAATCAAAGAAGATGATACGTTCAACTTCATAGATCTTGAGTCATTCAGCGCGGGTACTCAATTAACACTCGAGATCGCACACAAGAATGGTTCGAAAGAAAACATCAAACTGAACCATACCTATAACGATTCTCAAATCGATTGGTTTAAAGCGGGTTCAGCATTGAACTTGATTAAGTTGCAGAACAATTAATTGAATCAAACATACTTGATCCCCTTGGTTCGCCTGGGGGATTTTTTTATTATGAAAAAGTCGATCTTCATTCTATTTCTAGTATCCTTGTCCACATGTTTTGGGCAAGTGGAAAGGCCATTACGCATACAAGTTTATGCGGGTGGACCATCTTTACTGAAAATGGCCTTTAAGATATCATCGAAGTACCAAGACGAATTCACCTACTCTGGGTATCCCGGATTGGGCATTGCCTTGGATTATAAATTGAAATCATGGCTTTCAGTAGGTGCAGAATTCAATTACCGCTACGGTCAAATCGATTTCGATATCAGTGATACGGCGTTTTATGAGGCAGTGAATGACCGCTTCGATATTGTCAACACAGTCTTTAATCCCTTTGGGCATTATTCATTGCAAGTACCACGCTATCGTTTTATGGCCAATGTGAACTTCCATCTTTTAAAGGAGACCAGTCCATCTGACCTGTACTTTTCCTTAGGCCTTGGTGTGAATCGTCTGAAGCCACAACTTTGCTTGAACGGCCAGAGCCTTGTGATTTTAAACAAATATATTGGATTTATATCCTTGCCTTTGGCTTACCGGATTTCAATGGGTTATGCCTATCACTTCACACCTTCTATCGGTCTTTTCGGGGAATTGGGAGTGGGAGGACCTGTTTTTAGTGGTGGAATCACCGCACGCTTTTAAGCTTACAGGCTATTTGACCCAACACAATTTTTCCCGTTCAACTTTCATGCGCATAAAGCCAAAGACAACAGAGATGTTGCTGCCCTCTATGGATTCAACAGTACCATTTTGTTTGGTAGAGATCATTCGGACAGTCGATCCGATCACGATGCGGTGCTGTTGATTTGGGTCTTTTTCTGGCGGAATGATTTTTTTCTTTTTTGGATTTTTTGAGTTCAATTCTGCTTTGCGTTTCGCTTCATTGACCACAGCCTCGGTTTTCCCTTTTTCCACAGCAAGGTATTTTCTCAAGTCTTCTAAAAGTAGACTATTCGCATCTTTCTTCCTTGATTTGGTGGCATAGCGGTCAATATATGCAAGCATTTTCTTCCCAGCGTTGATGTACTTGTTGTTGCGCTCAGAAAGTTCTTGTTGGTTTTTTAATTTTTCGTCCAAGCGTTCTTTCCTGTCCACAAAGGTTAAACGGGCCTCGTCGGCCAATTTTTGCGCTTCAATATGCTCCTTATTCAGTCTTTCGAGGTATGTTTTCTCTTTTTGAAGTTCATTCAGTAAACGATCAAGTTTGACTTTCCGCTCATCCATGCGGGTCTTTGCTTCCTCAATTAAAGAAATGGGAATGCCGTTGATTTGCGCCACTTCAAAAGTGAACGAACTGCCCGGTTGTCCCATCGAAAATTTGTAAAGGGGCTCGAGTGTTTCAGTATCGAACAGCATACAGCCATTTACTGCATTTTGCAATTCGTCTGCCTTTAGTTTAATGTTGGAATAATGGGTAGTAATGACACCAAAACTCTTGCGATTGTACAATTCTTCAAAAAAAACTTCTGCCAACGCTCCGCCTAAATCTGGATCGGAACCTGTTCCAAATTCATCCAAAAGCAATAGTGTGCGCTTGTTCGCCACGGTTAAAAAGTGTTTCATGCGCTTCAAGCGGTACGAATAGGTGCTTAGTTCATTTTCTATGGATTGATTGTCGCCAATGTCTGTCAGAATCTGCTGAAAGAAGCACATTTTACTATTCGGATCAACAGGAACGAGCAATCCAGACTGAAGCATGAGTTGCAATAGTCCAATCGTTTTTAATGTGATGCTTTTTCCTCCTGCATTTGGACCTGAAATGACCAATATTCGAGAGGTTTTGTCCATGCGAATGTACTGTGGAAGGGTCTGTTTACCGATGGATTTATTGTTTCTCCATAAGATCGGATGAAATGCATTGATGAGTTCAATTTGCGTTTCACTTTGAATGCCTGGCAATACACAGTTTAATTCCAACGCTAGTTGAGACTTCGCATTGATGAAATCAAGTTGTGTGAGAACGTGTTGATAGGATTTAATCAAAGGTAGAAACACCGACACCTCTCGAGTTAATGCTTGTAAGATGCGGTAAATTTCTTTTCGTTCATCATCCAACAGCATTTCCAATTCGTTGTTCAACTGGATGTTGACTTGAGGTTCAATGAACGTTAAACTCCCTGTTTTACTCGACCCCACAACGGTACCCGAGATTTTTCTTTTGTGCGTAGAAAGAATGGTCAATACGCGACGGTCATTCACAAATGCCTCACGCGTGTCTCCGAGAACATTCTCTTTCAGTAATTTTCGCAATTCCTTATCGAAGTTGCGGTTGATTTGATTGCGAACAACTTTAATTTTTTGCCGAATATCTGATAAGATCTTGGATGCATCATCTTTCACATTACCAGCACGATCGAATACCTTATCTATGGCATCGATGATTTCCGTAGTAAAATACGACTCATTAAAAAGTGACCAAAGAAGTGGGAAGTCTTTTTCCCGTTTATCGAAGAAATGAAGTAGGGAGTTGACTAGGGTTGAGCATTGAGAAATACGAATGTATCCTTCAAGACTCAGCACCGCATCGCGAATGGGAAGAAGTTTCAATTCAGCTGTAAGTTCCTCGAAATCAAGTGCAGGGAATGGGTTTCCTTCTGTCCGAATCGACACCAGCTCATTGACTTTTTTCAATTCATTTTCGATGGTTGGAAAATGGGTAAGTGGCACGAGCTCCTCCAATCGTTTTCGCGCCGTTGGACCTTTGCCATAGTCGACCAACCATTGACGAATCAATGGAAACTCTAAGTCGACAAGCGTATGATGGTCAAAAGAATCCATGCGACAAAAATACGGATATTGTCTTTGGTGAGTGAGGTATAATCTGAATCTAGCTGTTTAATTCTTTGTATTTTTAAACCAAATTCGATTTCTATGAAAATTATATCGTTCAATGTAAATGGTATTCGTGCCATCATGCAAAAAACCTTTGCTGAGGACATGCGTGCCGTAAATGCCGACATCATCTGTCTACAAGAAACGAAGGCGACTGTAGATCAAGTGAAGGAAGCAGTCGCTCCACTAGGAGATTACCATGTATATGCCAATGAGGCAGAAAAAAAAGGATATTCAGGAACGGCGATTTTGACGAAGCACCAGCCTTTGGCTGTAACGTATTACATTGGGGTGGGTGAGCACGACAATGAAGGTAGAATTACCTGTGCTGAGTTTCCAAATTACTTCTTGGTGACGGTATATGTGCCTAATTCAGGAAGTGAGTTGGCGCGTTTGGGCTATCGTCAAACCTGGGATAAGGAGTTTTTGGTCTATCTCAAGAAATTGGAGGCAAGTAAGCCGGTTATTGTTTGTGGGGATTTCAATGTGGCACACAAGGCAATTGACTTGGCGCGTCCAAAGGCAAATTACAACAAAGCAGCAGGTTTCATGCAGGAAGAGATCGATGGCATGGATGCGTTTACGTCGAATGGATTAATGGATACCTTTCGTGCGGTAAATGGCGATGAGGTGAAGTATTCGTGGTGGAGTTACCGTGCAGGAGCGCGGGGAAAAAATATTGGCTGGAGAATAGATTATTTCCTCGTTTCTGAATCACTTGTATCCAAATTGGATGATGCGTTCATTTTGAACGATGTGTTGGGTTCAGACCATTGCCCTGTTGGCATTCAATTTAAGGCATAAAAAAAGCCACTCGAAAGCAGCTTTTATTTTTTTGTGAAGCAGAGATTACTGTTTCTTCGTGCAGCAAGAACCACCTGTTTGAGTAGTTCCTTGTTCTGCCGTGCAACAAGAACCTTTTTTCTTCTTCTTTTTCTTCTTATCAACCTTAGTGATTTCTTTCGTTGCACCAGTAGATGCAGCATACGCTGTTGTTGCGATTGAGCCTGTGAACACCAAAAGTGCCGCAGCAAACATTACTTTTTTCATAGCTTTATTGTTTTTTGTAAAAATAATTCTTTTCAATTCAATTCTCCAAGTTTTGTCAATTTACCTTTGACAAGATCTCCTAAATTTACGTTAATTTTTGTTCCAATAGGAAGAAAAACATCGATTCGTGAACCAAATTTAATAAATCCAAACTCTTCACCAGTAATTACGTGTTGTTTTGGTCGAATGTAATAGCAAATGCGTCGAGCTACTGCCCCCGCAATCTGTCTAAATAAAACTTCTTTACCTGATGAATGTTGAACAACCATCGTGGTGCGCTCATTCTCCGTGCTGCTCTTCGGGTGCCAAGCAACAAGAAATAGCCCTGGATGGTATTTTACATAGGATACTTCGCCTGAAATTGGATTGTAGTTGGCATGGACATTCATTGGGGACATGAAAATCGAAATCTGAATGCGTTTGTCTTTAAAGTATTCTGTTTCCTCTACCTCTTCGATCACAACCACTTTACCGTCTGCAGGACACATGATGTCTTTATCAGTGAATGTGCATGTGCGTTTAGGTATGCGGAAAAATTGAATGATTAAATAGGCCATGACAAGTGCGCCCAATGTCAGCAAAAGAAACAACCACAACCAACCCGTGAAGGTGAACAAGTAGAAGTTTAAAATCTGTATTCCGGTCAATAATGTCAGGCCAACGGCCATGATCAAATACCCTTCTCGATGCAGTGTCATTTTGCTAAATTAAAAATATTCATAGAACATGGACCAGCAATAAAAAAATGGGATTCCAAATAAAGCGGCATCAAAGCGGTCTAGGATACCCCCGTGACCTGGTAAGATGTTGCCTGAGTCTTTGAGATTTAGACTCCTTTTAAAAAGTGATTCCAATAAATCACCAAAGATTGCGCATGGTGCAATGATTAGTGCAGAAATTACCCAAAACAGTTCTTCACCCCGGTTGATATAGGCCCCAATGATGAAACCGAGTAGTATTGTAAAAAGAATCCCACCAACTGTTCCTTCCCATGTTTTTTTAGGAGAAATGCGCGGAAATAAAGGAGTTCGACCTAAGATCCGTCCTGTAAAGTAAGCGAAAGTGTCATTCGTCCACATGAGCAAGTACATGCCTATCACATGAGGCATGGCATTGTCGGACGTACGGACATTTAGGTCTATGGTCAAATAAAAAGGGATGACGATATAAATGATTCCAAACACCAAGACAGAGATATTGATGAGCGGATTTTCTTTTTTTCGCCACAATTCTTCCAAAATAAGGGTGAAGAAAAGAGGGAAGATCACAACGATCGAGATGGGTTTAAATAGTTCGAAACTGACACCAACCAAAAGGATGAAAATGAAAACCCCAATGAATACCCCTATTTCTCGGCTCACTTGAACCACAGGGTGTTCCCTAAACAAGTTGTAAAACTCGATGAGTCCAAGCACCATGAAAATACTGAAAACAGTCGCTTGTGCATATGGGCCCCAAAGAATAGAGCCCAATACAACGAAGGCAAATATTGCTCCTGTAATTGTGCGTTGGACTAGGTTACTCATGGGTACAAATTTACGATTTTTCTAAAACTTAAAATTCGTGTTCGTATACAACGACAAAACCCTGCTTTCGACAGGGTTTTGAAGTAGGATTGTTCTCGTTATTGAGGGTCTTCTGTCTTAGGTGTTTCTCCTTCTGATGGAGTTGAATTCTCGGGAGATTCTTCATCATTGGTCTCGGAAGACGCTACGTTTTCTGAGTTATTTATTTCCTCAGTAGACTCTGATTCTTCTTCGGGCAAATCAGGAACTTGTTCTTCGATAATCTCTGCTAACAAGGGCTCTTCTTCTTTCTCCCATTGTCGTTTGCCGAAGATTTCAACCAGGTCTTCTTTGAAGATCACTTCGCTCGTCAATAGCTTCTCTGCCAAGATCGTGAGTTTATCTTCGTTCTCTGTCAAGATAGTTAAAGCTCGGGCATATTGTGCTTCAATCATTTTAGACACCTCCTCGTCGATAACGCGTGCCGTTACGTCTGAATAGGGTTTTGTGAATGAATCACGCCCCTGAGAATCGTAGAAAGAAATGTTTCCGATCCGCTCGTTCAATCCGTAAATTGACACCATAGCATATCCTTGTTTCGTTACTTTTTCAAGGTCACTTAGTGCGCCAGTACTAATTTTCCCAAAGATCAACTTTTCAGCAGCACGTCCACCCAAGGCCGAACACATTTCATCCAAGATTTGCTCAGACGTGGTAATGCTTCGTTCTTCGGGTAAATACCATGCTGCACCGAGCGACTGTCCTCTAGGAACAATAGTTACTTTGACCAATGGTGAAGCATGTTCCAACAACCATGAAATTGTCGCGTGACCAGCCTCATGAAAAGCAATGGTCTTTTTTTCTACTTTCGTAATGATCTTGTTCTTTTTCTCCAGTCCTCCAACGATGCGGTCTACAGCATCTAAGAAGTCTTGTTTTTGAACGAATTTCTTGTCTTTTCGAGCGGCGATCAATGCGGCTTCATTGCACAGATTTGCGATATCTGCTCCAGAGAAACCTGGTGTTTGACGTGAAAGAAAATCAATGTCAATTCCCGGCTCAAGTTTTATCGGTTTCAAATGCACTTGGAAAATTTCCTTTCGCTCATTCAAATCAGGCATGTCTACATAAATCTGACGATCAAATCGACCAGCACGCATCAAGGCACTGTCCAATACATCCGCGCGGTTGGTTGCCGCCAAGATGATGACTCCAGAGTTTGTTCCGAATCCATCCATCTCAGTGAGAAGCTGATTCAGTGTGTTTTCACGCTCATCATTAGATCCAAAACTATTGTTTTTTCCTCGAGCCCGTCCGATGGCATCAATTTCATCGATAAAGATGATGGATGGCGCTTTCTCTTTTGCTTGCTTAAACAAGTCACGCACACGCGATGCGCCTACACCCACAAACATCTCGACGAAGTCAGAACCAGAAAGTGAGAAAAACGGAACCTTCGCTTCACCGGCAACCGCTTTCGCTAAAAGTGTTTTTCCTGTTCCTGGAGGACCTACAAGCAGCGCGCCTTTGGGAATTTTTGCTCCTAATTCGGTATAGCGTTTTGGATTCTTTAGGAATTCAACGATTTCAACGATTTCTTCTTTCGCACCTTGCAATCCAGCAACATCCTTAAAGGTTGTATTCGTGCTTTTACTGCCTTCGTAAACCTGCGCTTTTGATTTTCCGATGTTGAAAATTTGGCCACTTCCGCCACCGCCGCCGCCACCCATGCGTCGCATGACGAACATCCAAATAACAACTAAAATGATGATAGGCAGTAGAAAGCTTAAAATGTTACCGATGTAGTTGATCTCTTCCTCAGAACCCATCTGAATTACGCTCATTTTCTTTTTGCTCGACTCAGACATCTCATTTGGCCATGATTTCGCAAGGACTCGATTCAATGAATCTGCAGCGCGTGAAAACTTGGATTTAGAATCTACATCGCTGGCAGTTTTTGACAATTCATCGACTTTCTTGCGTTGATCAATCAGTAGGTTGCGCGATTTAATCTCACTATTTATTTCATCCACTTTCAATTGAAAATTTCCGGCATCAATGATTTCTAATTCATAGATGGGATCAGCCTTTGTTGGACGATTGTTTTTGGTGATACTTTCACGAATAGTTGCAAACTGTGAATCACTTGATTTCGCGACAAAATCGCGACCTTCTTTTGTGATTTTGAAATCGATACGCACTTTATTCACCAATTTGACATCTTGGACATAGCCCATTTCTGCTAAATCGAAGAAATTGTCTTCAAACTTGATCGTAACTCGACTTCCCGAGCTCATGAACAATTGAAAACCGATGATTGCTACTCCAATGAGTGCATAAATCCAATAGATTGAAAAGGGACTTTTCTTTTTGTTATTTCCTTCTGCCATTTTTTCTTTATGATTAATTCAAATCAGGAATATCTGTTCTCTTTGCATCGGCCCATAGGTCCTCGAGATCATAAAATGGACGTGCATCTTTGTAGAAGATGTGTACAACGACATTCACATAGTCGAGCAATACCCATTCCGCATTGTTTTTCCCTTCGATATGCCAAGGTTTTTCTTTCAATACTTTTCGGGTGTGGCGCATCACAGAACTACTGACACCTTCAACTTGGGTAGAGGATTCACCACTGCATATGACGAAAAAGTCACATACTGCGTTTCCAATTTCCCTCAAATCCAAAACAGTAATATTCTTGGCTTTATTTTCTTGCATTCCTTCGACAATTGCATCACACAATTTCTTGGAATCGACATCTTTTTTTGCTTTTAACATTCAATACTTATCTATAACTACAAAACTAACTTTTATTTTAACTTTATCCACCCGATATAATGCCTTAAACACAATTGTTTCGTGCACATAAATTTTAAAATTACCCATTTGGAGAGTGTCGATTCAACGAGCAATTATGTTGCCACAGCCTTCGCACAGGGTAAAATAGGTCATGGGTCGGTAATTTTGGCAGATAAACAAAGTTCTGGCAGGGGACAGCGCGATTCGATTTGGCAATCTGAAGGTGGTTTGAACCTATTGTTTTCGATTTTAATGATACCCGACAATATGTCAGCATCCGAAGGGCAATCGGTAATGCATTGCACCACTTTGGCACTGGTTGATCTATTAAACACATTTGGTGTTGTGGCAAAGGTCAAATGGCCCAATGATATTTATGTCGGAAACCGAAAAATAGCGGGAATTCTGATTGAAAATCAATTGACGGGCTCGCGCATTTCTCGATCTATTATTGGGATAGGATTAAACATCAATCAAGCTGATTTTGGTGAATTAAATGCTACCTCACTGTTTTTGGAGACCGGGAAATATGTTGATTTAAAGGAGGTTCTATTTCGGTTTTTGCATCATTTTAATGAGCAATGGTGGAGCTTGTGTGCGAATAATGTGCAGCAATTAAAATCGAACTATTGCGCTCTACTTCTTGGATTGAATGAACTGGTGACATTTGAAGATGCCAATGGTGAATTTACTGGAGTAATAAAGGGTGTAGATGATTTAGGTCGCTTGCAAGTCAAGACAGAGCAAGGACAAAACGTATATGATCTAAAAGAAATTCGGTTTAAACTGTGAAGTGCGCCTGCAGTTTATCAGACATGAAATTGAAAAGAGCGGTTAGCGGTTTTTCCACCATCATTTTCAAAAATACATTCACTTCACCATCAAATAAAAGATATCCTTCGCAGCCATCATCCTTCGGTTCAATCAGTATTGACAGGTGAAAAGGAAAAGGGGTGCCTTGCCCCGAGCGCATATTTATTCGTGAAGAACCTTCTGCGCCGTCTTGAATGAGAGAGATGATTACTCCTCCTTGGACTTTAAAAGAACATTCTGTCTCTGTTGATTTCCAATCAGAAATCTTGTCTTCAGGCAATAAATGAATCAGGTTGCGTGAATCGAGTAAAAATGAAGCAACCGTATCTGACTTTGCAGGAACTTGAACTTTGTTGCTTTCGATTTTCATGATTTTTTATTTTTTCCACTCACTCGGATTTTCTTTCCACTCGCGAAGTGAAATCAAATCCTTTTCAGTGATGTATTCCTCTTTTAGTGCTTCTTCAATAAGGTAATCGTAGTTGGTTAACGTGACAAAGCTACAAGCATGCTTTCTGAATTGCTCCTCTGCGACATTGAAACCATAAGTGAACGTTGCTACAAGTCCACGAACTTCTAATCCTACCTCGCGGAGGGCTTCAATGGCCTTCAAGCTACTTCCTCCTGTAGAGATAAGATCTTCAATCACGACAACTTTCTGCCCTTTTTCGTAATGCCCTTCTATTTGGTTCCCCATTCCATGTCCTTTCGCAGTGCTCCGAACATAAATAAAGGGTAGTCCCAATTCTTGAGCGACGAGTGCTCCCTGGGCTATCCCTCCGGTTGCAACACCAGCGATGACATCAGGTTTGCCGAATTGTTCGATAACTGCTTCTGAATAAAGCTGTCGGATAAATGTGCGTATGGCTGGATAGGATAATGTAACACGATTGTCACAATAAATGGGTGAATTCCATCCAGAAGCCCATGTGAAAGGTGAGTTTGGTTGTAACTTCACAGCTTTCACTTGTAATAAAAATTCTGCTACTTTTAATGCTTTATCCGTGTTCAAAATCATAAGCGCAAATGTACAAAGTTTTTGTTGAAAATCGACTGGTCATTTTTACTCAAAAGTCAAAAAACTATCCACATTCGCTCATTGTAGAGGCATCTCATGTTCAAGATATCAATGCATTTGTTAGAAAGAACGCTTCAATGATCACACATTCCTTACCCTTGGTGATTCAATGTAGCCATCCTGAATTGGATTTTATACGTATTTTTCAACCCTTTGAAAAGGTAGTTGCAGCTGGGGGAATTGTACACAATGGACATGAAATACTTATGATTCGTAAAAATGATTTTTGGGACTTGCCCAAAGGATTTGTTGATCAAGAAGAAAGTATTGAGCAATGTGCGTACAGAGAAATTTCTGAAGAATGCGGAATTTCAGGACACAGCATAAATCGCAAACTTATGGAAACCATGCACACTTACGAATATGAGGGACGGCCCGTGTTGAAAAAGTCTCATTGGTTTCTTTTTCAGTATTCGGGATCTGAAAAAACTTCTCCTCAGCGGGATGAGGGCATTCTCGAAGCCAAATGGATTGCTGAAAAGGACATAGATGGTTTGCTTGAAAAATGTTACAGTTCAATTCGTGATGTTTTAGAATGTTACAGCAGCAATGTGAAGAATTGAAATTTTTTGTTAAACTTTGACATTGAAAAAACAAATAGAGTATTCTTGTCAAAAAAAGAAAAGTATGAAGTATATGGTATTCGCACTAATGTTCGTTGCAGGATTGCAAGCAAGTGCACAAGAAACAACTGAAAAGAAAGACGAAACAAAAAAAGAAGGTCTAGTTTTTACTCAAATGGAAATCGTTCGGGAGAACATTCCTTACGGTACAGACGACACTTTTGTGTTCGAATTCAAAAACACAGCGAAGACACCAGCGATTATTCAAGGTGTTCAAACAAGCTGTGGATGTACAACGGCAGCAAAACCGGAAGAACCAGTTAAACCAGGAAAAAAATCAGAAATTTCTGTAAAATATGACACGAAACGTGTGGGTGCATTTACAAAAACAATTACGATTACATCGAATGTGTCTGAACCAATTATCTTGACGATTCGCGGAACAGTTTTGCCTGAAGCAACAACAACACCTGCACCGACAAACAATTAATCGGCAATCGCAACAATGTATACTAAGGTTCGCTTCGGCGGACCTTTTTTATTTCTTGAAAATGGTAGCGGATGCTTGGGCGGATGGCGCAACAGTGAGGTCATGAATGGATACATGTCCTTTTCTCGTGCAAACGAAATACACCAATTCGGCGATGTCCTCAGCGATGAGTGGCTCAAAACCAGTGTATACACTTTTCGCAGTTGACTCATCTCCTTTAAATCGCACCAATGAGAATTCTGTTTCAGCAGCCCCAGGAGCGATATTTGTCACTTTTATCCCGTAATCAACCAAATCCATACGCATGGCTTTTGACAAGGCATCAACCGCATGCTTACTGGCGCAGTAAACATTTCCACCTGAATAAACTTCTTTTCCTGCAATACTAGAGATGTTTACGATATGACCTTTTTTATTGGCCTTCATAAACGGGATGATTGCCTTTGTCATGTACAACAAGCCTTTCAGATTGGTGTCGATCATTTGGTCCCAATCTTCGGTTAATCCTGTATCGATTGGACCTCTTCCTAGTGCAAGTCCGGCATTGTTGACAAGGATTTCAATGGTATGGCCATAATCTTCAGCAATGCTCGCGATTGCTTCATTTGCCTCCTTTTCGGATCGAACATCGAAACAAAGGGTTATGACCTCCACTCCATAGGTAAAAGCCAGTGATTTGGCCAAGTCTTGAAGGCGTTCGTCACGACGTCCTGTGATGATTAGATCTCTTCCATTTGCAGCAAACTCGGTCGCAATGGCTTTGCCAAAACCAGATGTGGCACCTGTTATTAAGACTGTTTTTTCCATAGTTTAATGGCATTGGGTTGAATTAGAATTAAACCAACGAGCACAAGAGCCAATTGGGCAGGAAAGCGATAGCGGGCAATGGCGCCGAGCACAGGCGTGGTCCAGCCGATCAATAAGGTTAAAAATAGTGCAAAAAGGATTAGTCCTAAAACGAGATTTTTGGAGTTGACATCCAATGTTCTCCGGTGCAAAATGACATAGACAAGAAATGCGAAAAGCAACCAAACTTCGAACATTGAAGGGTATTTTAGTATACTGCCTGGGTCATTTGGAAGTGGACGAATTCCAGCATTGAAGAGTGCTTCTGGGATGTTGAATATAAGTTGATGAAAGGATTCATCAATGGGTGTAATGTCGATGTAACTTGCGCTTCCTAAAGATTTATAGACTACGGTCCATTTTTCTCCGTTAGGAAACAAATGCACCGGAACAGGTTTCTGGGTGCTTCCAAAGAGATAACGAAATGCATCTGCTTCGTTTGTCAACTTGGCTGTATACCCGTTGAATTCAATATTCTGATATTGATACGATTGAAAAAAGTAGAAACAAGTATCGGTTTTTACATGAATGCCTCCTTTACCAACATTGATAAAATCAAATTGTTTTCGAGTCAAATAGTGAACAACAGTTTTTCGAGTACTTGAAAAAACGAATGAAAAAACTGGGATGCAAATGCTCATAAAAAGTATGAACCTAAAAAATCGCTGTTTGAACATGTAATGGTACAGCGCGACACAAAGTAGGGTTGCAATTAGGCAGAGAAGCACGTAGGGTTTGAATGCCAAGAGTATAAATGAAGAAATAAAGAGCCAAATGTATTTTTTTAGGGGGCTTTTTTCAATGAGCAATGCCCTCATAAACAAGGAAATCCCGAAGAACATAAACGGCTCTTTCATCATGCTTGATGTCCAAAAAATGGTGCTTGGAACGAGAAGAATGACCCAAAAAAATAAGCGATTCGACAAGCTTGTACTTCCTTTAAATGCAAGATAAAGGTTCCTCAATGCCGCGGTAGACAAGAGGCACAGAGCGCATAAATGCACATAAACAGAATTGAACGAAATGAAATGCAAGATGCTGTGGCAGCGGATCACATTTTTCGCATCGTTGATGATGGTCAAATTACCAGCTGACCAGTATCGTGTCGTGGATAAATAATGATGGGTCAATTCTTCTGTTTCTCCAAAGCCTGTCAACAATCGAAAATAATCGAGTG